>CAZCIU010000013.1:0-36982 GCA_964498765.1 uncultured Paludibacter sp.
CTTTTTCAATGACAATATGTTTAACACTAAAACGTTTATTGATAGAGTTAAATTGCATATATTCGGCTGAACGTTCCATATGCCGTGCCTACGCAAATATGCCAGACGTTAGAAACATTCATTTATCATTCTCTCACATTCCCCACTAATAAATTTTAAGAATTAGTTCCCTATAAACGCTCTCCCTCCCGGGTCAGCGTTTATTTTTTCGAATTTTTTGAAAAAATCCGGGGAAAATAAATAATTCTTTAAATGCGTCAGAAGTTGTCAAAGTTGTGTTATAGTTTTGTAAATTGTCTGTAGTGGTGCAATTAAATGCAAATATTATGCTTTATACATCCTCGATTTGTATATTGAAATGTTTGTGAACGAAGTGGAATTTCTGCTTCACAGCGGACTGCTGAAAAAATACCGGAAGAATGAAAGCAATGTAACTGCGCTGAAAGGAAATATCATTTTCAGCAAACATATACAGCACAACCTTACGCATCAGGAACGCTTTTATGTACGACACACCATCTACGACGTGGAACACACATTGCATCAAATCCTGCATGTCACCATCCGGTTTCTCCGGCAAATAAACACCAACGCCACACTTCAGAGCCGGATTGGAGCTTTGCAGCTGTTTTTCCCTGAAATGCCGCCACTGAAAGTTACCGAAGCAACGTTTGAAAAGCTGGTTTATAATTCCAAGAGTGAGGTCTATCGCAAGGCTGTGGAAATTGCCCGATTGTTGCTCCTGCAATATCACCCCGATGTGAGTAAAGGGAAAAATCATGTGCTGGCACTGATGTTCGACATGAATAAACTCTGGGAGCAATTTGTGTGTGTAAGTTTGAGAAAACACGCCGATGATTACAGCATCACCCCACAAAGCAGGAAAAATTTCTGGCAGCCGGAATACGGTTACAAAACAAAGATTATTCCCGATATCGTCATCAATAAAGATACTGACCGATGTGTGGTGCTCGATACCAAATGGAAAAACCTGAACGGATATAATCCCTCATCATCCGATTTACAACAGATGTTTGTGTATCATCATTATTTCAATGCGGTAAAAACTGCTTTGATTTACCCCGGAACCGGCGATGCGATTAAGGGCACTTACTTTGGTGATGATGAAAAAATCAACGAACAAATGCAATGCTATGTAATTCCTGTTGACATACAAACGGGTAACATCAGGGCATGGCAGAAAAAAATTGCTGATAACTTAAAAAGTTGGTTGAATGGAGAGTTATTTATTCTTTCTGATAAATGTAGTTGAAGTATCAATGTGATTTTTGCCAATGATCAGGTCAATTTCTAAATCACCAAAGCGTTCCTGCAGTACAAGTTCAGGCGGTCTTTGAGAATGGGAATACCGTTTTTAATGCCTCTGATTCTTACCATTCAGCGTATCAGTTCCGGCAATGCCAAACGAAGGATACAGATGTTACCTACTTTCATAATTTGTATTAAATCTACATCGTTATTCAAACATTTTTTGTTTCTTTGTAGTGTAAAACATTTTTATATAATTTTTTATTGTTGTCCGCTAAAACCTTAATTTCGCCCTTACAGGGCTTAGTAATTTACCAAGAACTTTATTTCTACCAAAATTACGGCACTATGTGCCTTCGCAAAGCCTCGTAGAGGCGAGATTATGGTAGTATAAGTTCCACCCTGAATAGCAAGCCCCGTAGGGGCGAAACCATTTTATCTTATTGATTATTTGCCATTTGTGCATTTTCACTAATTTTATATCGGACAACAATAATAATTTTTAAAACAAAGTATTTGACACAGACTAATGAAAAAACTTTTTACTTTTCTCTTCCTTCTTATTGTATTTCAGATTTCCGCTCAGGCTCCTGCAGGATATTACACGGTAGCCGAAGGAAAAAAAGATGCAGCGCTGAAAACGGCACTTTATGATATTATAGGCAATCCGGGTGTAACTTCATACAAGGGACTCTGGACAGCATTTAAGGACACAGACAGACGTGCCGATGGCAAAGTATGGGATATCTATTCCAATACAACCAATTACGTTTTCGGGACTGATCAGTGCGGCAACTATAGCGGCGAAGGCGACTGCTACAACCGCGAGCACTCGTTCCCGAAAAGTTGGTTCAGCGACGCTTCTCCTATGTACAGCGACTTGTACCACCTATATGCTTCTGATGGATACACCAACGGTCAACGAGGTAATAACGCATTTGGAGAGGTTGGTTCAATATCCTGGTCTTCAAATAATCAATTCAGTAAGAAAGGAGCAAGCAATTTTCCGGGATATTCCGGCACCGTTTTCGAGCCAAATGACATATACAAAGGCGACATGGCACGAACGTATTTTTATATGGTTACGGCTTATGAAAACAGGATTTCTTCCTGGGGTTCACCACACCTGAACGGTACAAAATTTCCGGGATTCAACAGTTGGTCAATCGATCTCTTGCTGAAATGGCATCGTCAGGATCCGGTCAGCCAGAAGGAAATTGACCGCAACAATGCTATCAACTACGGTCATCAGTCCAATCGAAATCCATTTATCGACTTTCCGGAGTTGGCAGAACATATCTGGGGAAACCGCAAAGGAAGTACTTGGAGTGCAACTGTCATTACCGATCCAACCTTGATAAATCCGAGACACGGCACTACTATTGATTTGGGGAATATCCCTTATCAACAACCAACAAGTCATACGCTGGAAATCAGAGCGATTAATCTGACCGGAGATCTAAGCTTGTCGCTTAGCAGCGCAAATGGCACTTTCTCTATTCCGATTACTTCAATTTCTAAAAATGAAGCTGAACTGGGATATAAACTGACTGTAAACACCAATCCGCAATCTACAGGCGTTCAAAATGCAACATTAACCGTAAGCGGAGGTGGAATTACGCCATCAACTATCCAACTCACAGCCAATTCTACATCACAATTCTTGTCTTTACCGGCCACAGATATTGCAACAAATGAATTCACAGCCAATTGGACACTGTCGGATGGAGCTTTGAGTTATATTCTGAACGTTTATACTTATTCGCACACAGGAGTAGTTTCTAAAACACTTTTGGAAGAAAGTTTTGATACAAAAGGTTTGCCTTCAGGATGGTCAAAAATTGGATATATGGATAATATTGAAGCTGGAAGCGCCCGACTTGCATCCGGTAGTTCAAACGGTGGAATCACTACTCCTGCATTGGATCTTTCAGTGCCAACAACGCTAAAAATCGTCGCAAAAAGCTGGACTGGAGACAATTCAGATATGTACGTCCAGATAAATGGTGCTCAATATTCAACGATTACTTTAACAAATGATTTTGTGGAATATGTGATAGAATTACCTGCTTTTACCAGTTCATCAACAATTACAATTCTGGCTAACAAAGGTAAGCGAATGTATATTGACAACGTATCTGTCGCAACAGAAGGCACTTCCGAAGTAGCCGAATTACTGCCGGGATATCCAAAAAATGTGGGTAATGTATTGAGCTATACCGTAACAGGTTTGACGCCTGATTCTACTTATTACTACACAGTTACACCGCAAGGAAACGGTGCAGCTATTTCTGATGAAATAGAGGTTCAAACTCAAATTTCAACCGGAATTAACAACATCGAATTACCTGAATTAATTGCTTATTTTGCAGGAAATACTCTTTATGTTAATAATCTGGAGCCCGGAAGTACGCTGACAGTGTATTCCGTCTTGGGAAATAAAGTAGCGGAATATCCTGTTCACAGCGACCAAATTAACTTTACATTTAATAAAAAAGGAATTTTCATCTTGCAAGCCAGCAAAGACAATCGCATAACAGGAATGAGAAAAATGATTTTGCATTAATTCCCATAATTTATAAACTTTTTTATCTAAATACGTTTGAGAATTAACGTTTAAATTTTTAACATAACACATGAAAATACACGAATATCAGGCAAAAGAGATTTTTGCCCGTTACAACATCCCTGTAACTCGTGAAATCGTTTGCTACACACCCGATGAAGTGGTGGTGGCGGCCGAAAAACTGGGATATCCATCGGTAGTGAAAGCACAGGTGCTGACCGGCGGACGCGGAAAAGCGGGCGGAGTGAAATTAGTAAAAAACACGGATGAAGCTCGTGAAGCAGCAAACAAAATCCTCGGAATGGACATCAAGGGCTATACCGTAGAGAAAGTTTTGTTGGCCGAAGGAGTGAAGTTCCACTCAGAAATTTATGTTGGCCTCACCATCGACCGCAACTCCAAATCGGTGATCCTTATGGCAAGCCGTGAAGGCGGCGTGGAAATTGAAGAAGTGGCTAAAGAAAATCCCGATGCCATCATCAAAGTCCCTATCGAAGCTGATTTGGGAATGACCTCTTTCCTGGCACGGAAAATTGCCTTCCGCCTTTTCGATGATTTTAATTTGGTAAAACAAGCAGCCGATTTGTTCCAGAAAATGTACAAAATCGGCCTGGAAACCGACGCTTCTTTGGTGGAAATCAATCCGCTCGTTATCACCGATGACAATAAATTACTGGCTTTGGACGGAAAAATGAATTTTGACGACAATGCCATGTTCCGCCAGCCGGAAGTTGAAAAACTTTTCGAGCCGGATGCCAATGAATTGATCGAAATGGAAGCCAAAGAAAAAGGCCTAAGCTTTATCAAACTGGACGGAAATATCGGTTATATGGTAAACGGCGCCGGTCTTGCCATGGCAACCATGGACATGATAAAAATGTATGGCGGTGAGCCGGCAAACTTCCTGGACATCGGTGGTTCATCCAATCCACAAAAAGTGATTGACGCCATGAACCTGATCCTTTCCGATGAGAATGTGAAAGTAGTTATGATCAATATTTTCGGCGGAATTACCCGTTGCGATGACGTGGCACGCGGATTATTGTCTGCATTGGAACAACTGGACGTGCAAGTTCCTATCGTTGTCCGCCTTTCCGGCACCAACGCCAAAGAAGGACTGGATATTCTTCGCGGAACCAATCTAACAGTGGTAGAAAGCATGACAGAAGCGGCGAAAAAGGCAATTGAATTAAGTTAGGAGGCAGAAATTATGAGTATTCTTGTTAATAAAAATACACGCCTGATAGTTCAAGGAATTACAGGTAGAGATGGTGGTTTTCACACCTCAAAAATGAAAGCATACGGAACAAACATTGTGGGTGGTGTTTCGCCCGGAAAAGGTGGTCAAAATGTGGAAGGAATTCCAGTTTTTAATACCGTAGAAGATGCCGTTAAAGCTACACAAGCCAACACATCCATTATTTTCGTACCGGCATCCGTTGCGGCCGATAGTATTCTGGAAGCAGCCGAAGCTGGCATCGAATTGGTAATCGCTATTACCGAAGGTATTCCTACATTGGATATGGTTCGCGTGATGCCTTATTTGAAGAAAAAAGGGACCAAATTAATTGGCCCAAACTGCCCGGGATTGATTACGCCCGATGAAGCATTGGTGGGAATTCTTCCCGGAATGATTTTCAAAAAAGGAAATGTTGGCTTAATCAGCCGAAGCGGTACTTTGACTTACGAAATGGTTAATCAGCTCACTACCAACGGCATCGGGCAAAGTACCTGTGTTGGAATTGGTGGTGACCCGGTAGCGGGATTGTACTACCAGGAATTGTTGGAACTTTACCAAAACGATCCTGAAACAGATGCTGTGGTGCTGATTGGAGAAATCGGTGGCGATGCGGAAGAGCAGGCGGCTGCGTTTATCAAAAATAAAATGACAAAACCGGTAGTTGCATTTATTGCCGGACAAAGCGCTCCTCCGGGAAAACGGATGGGACATGCCGGAGCTATTATTTCCAGCGGAAGCGGAACTGCCGAAGAAAAAATCGCCGCTTTCGAAGTAGCAGGTGTGCCTGTGGCACGCAAACCGGAAGATATTCCTGTGCTGGTGAAAAGAGCATTGCAATATGGGTAAATTCAGCGGCGAGAAGTAAGCAGCAAGCAATGAGCTAAAACCGATAAGCGGATTTTCTGTTTATCGGTTTTTTACTTTGGAGAATAAAAATGGTAACTTAATAATTCCAATTTTTCGATAAATTAATATTAAGCTACTACGTAGCTTTGATTTGTATTGTTATTGAATTTCTACAAAGATTTAACCACTCTGTGGCTTAATTTGCAACAGCGTTGCAAAATATTTTTAGCCATTCATAAATATATAAAAAACAATCAGCATCATGAAAATCCATACCACCAACTACACCAACACCTTTATCGAAGTAGCGGAAGATTGTCCGGTTCGGGAAGCACAAATTCCGCCGATAAAAGGCGACAACAAATCCATTGCAAACCTGCAATACGAGATGGTTTACAACAATCCTTACGAGCACACTTCTGACGATATTTTGTTTCATTGTCATGCCATGAAAAACGAATTGACAACGGAAGAAATGGCAAATGCGCGTGAAATATATTTCTCAAAAGGACAAGCCTGTTTCCGTGCATCGCCGCTGACCAAGCGCTACGGTTTTGGTGTGCATCATAATGAAAATGGGAAAATGGCTATTTATCCGGTGGAAAGCGAAGAATATGCTAAGTTTGCGGCAGATCCGGCGATAACACATTTAAAAGCGATGCGGAGTAAAAAAGCATAAAAAATTGCTCTGGATTACTCTTTGAAAATAAAATACACGGCACAAATCAAGAAACCAAATCCGATTAGGTGATTGGTTTTGATGGTTTCATTTTTGAAGAAAAGGAACGTAAAAGCCATAAAAACAGTTAGTGTTATGACTTCCTGAATGACTTTAAGCTGAACCAGCGAAAAAGGGCCTCCATTTTCTTTAAATCCAATTCGGTTTGCCGGCACCTGAAAGAAGTACTCAAAAAGTGCCAATCCCCAGCTGAAAAATATAATGCCAACTAGTCCCAATTTCTGAAACCAGGAGTATTCGGAAAATTTCAAATGTCCATACCAGGCAAGCGTCATAAAGATATTGGAAAACACCAACAGCGCAATTGTAAGAAAAGTCTTCATAAATGTATTTCGTTTTTTAAGCCCGCAAAAGTACTCATTTTATCATATAAAAATTACATTCAGATGGGCTAATCAAAAAAATAATGTACTTTTGTAAAATTCTTAACTTCAAGTTTCGTGTTTCTGATTTCTAACTTCTGACTTCTAATTTCTGACTTCTAATTTCAAGCTATGGCTCTAAATTATATTTTCATCGCTTTCGTCGTTATTGCCTTTGTGGTGGCGCTTGTGCAAATGATTTTTTTTGGCAATACCTCCATTTTCAACGATATTCTACAATCCATTTTCGGTTCTGCAAAATCGGGTTTTGAGATTTCACTCGGTTTGACCGGAATTTTGACTTTCTGGATGGGAATTCTGAAAGTAGCTGAGTACGGTGGAGCAATGAACGTGCTTTCACGCATGGTTGCACCGTTTTTTACCCGCATTTATCCCGAAATTCCCAAAGAACATCCCGCATTGAGCAGTATTTTCCTAAATATGTCGGCCAATATGCTCGGACTTGACAATGCCGCCACGCCGATGGGACTGCAAGCCATGCAGCAAATGCAGGAGCTGAACCCGAAAAAAGATACCGCTTCCAATCCGATGATTATGTTTTTGGTGCTGAATACTGCCGGACTGGTGCTGGTACCGATGACCGTGATGATGTATCGTGCGCAGTTTGGTGCGGTAAATCCTGCCGATATTTTTCTGCCGATTGTAATTGCTACGCTATGTGCCTGGATGACCGGATTAATCCTTGTGGCAGCCATTCAAAAAATCAATATTTTCAATCGTGTAGTGATGGGTGTTTTGCTGTCGTTGATTGCCATGATTGGTGCGTTAGTGTATTTTTTCAGCAAACTTTCGCAAGAGCAAATTACCGAATATTCCAGTTTTGCGGCTGCATTTATCATACTTTCCATTATCGTAGCCTTTATTCTGATGGCTGCCAAAAAGAAAGTAAATGTTTATAACAGTTTTATCGAAGGTGCGAAAGAAGGCTTTCAAGTTGCCGTGGGAATTATTCCGTATTTGGTTTCCATATTAGTGGCTATCGGGATGTTTCGTGCATCGGGTGCGATGGATTTAATCGTTGATGGAATTCGCTACTTGGTAATTCTCACCGGAGCCAATGCCGATTTTGTGGAAGCACTGCCTACTGCGATAATGAAACCGCTCAGCGGAAGCGGCGCACGTGGTATGATGGTGGAAACGATGAAAGAATTCGGTGCGGATTCGTTTGTGGGCAGACTTTCATCTATCATTCAAGGCTCCACAGACACCACATTTTATATTTTGGCAGTATATTTTGGCTCGGTAAAAATCACCAATACACGCTACGCTGTCCTTGCTGGATTAGCAGCTGATTTGGTGGGAATTACGGCCGCGATATTGCTGGGGTATTTGTTTTTTCATTAAGAGCAAAGTCTGAACTATGATTTCTTTGATTTTTATGATTTAAGATGATATTTTAGCACTATAGGAAATTGAAGAACCCAAGAAACCGTTCACATCAAAGGAATACTTTAATCTTTTCATATTAATCAAATAAATCTCATAAAATCACAGTTCAGACAATCACAGTTCCGACATGATACAATTCCTCTCAGAAAATATTACACTTCCTGAAATTGACCAAGCAAAGGTCAGCAAATGGATAAAATTGGTAGCTGCAAAGCACGGTAAAAAAGTGTCCAACATTAACTACATATTCTGTGATGATGAGCGAATTTTGGAAGTTAACCGGCAGTATCTCCAACACGATTATTACACCGACATTATCACCTTTGATTACGGAAGTGGAAAGATTATTTCAGGCGATATTTTTATTAGTCTGGATACGGTAAAATCTAACGCAGACGGTCTTGAAATTGACTTTGAGAACGAGCTGCACCGTGTGATTATCCATGGAATTCTTCACCTTTGCGGGCAGGATGATAAAACTCCCGATAGCAAATCCGAAATGACACGCAAGGAAAATGATGCGCTTCACATGCTTGCAGAATTGCTATAGCAGTAAGTGCCACCACTTTAGTTTTGGCTTTCGTGCAAATTCGTATAAATTTGTATAATAAATTGTTAAAATCCCCTCCCCTTTTTCGGCAAAATACCGTTTATTACAAAGATTATCACTACTTTTGTTGCCAATTTAGGTTCATCTTATAAAATTTAATGTTCAAAAATACGTTTACAATATATTGACAAAGTTTTTACAGCGCTGATATGATTGTACACATTCGAAAAACCGTATTACTGAGCTTTATTTTATATATTTTATCCTCATCGGCGTGGGGACAAAATGATCCGTACCGTGCAGAAATTGGCTTGCAAACCGGTTTGAATTTGTATTCAGGCGATGTAAGCTCAATTGCTGATTTGGGATTGTATGGCAAAAACTTCAAAAATCAGAACGCTGATTTTGGCTTGATGCTGCGCTACAGGTTCAATAAGCGTCTGGCAGTGCGATTGGGATATGACAACACGAAAGTAAAAGGAAATTTTCTGTACAGAGATGCAGCTGAAACATTCACTGCTACACTCAATAATCCGCTGCATTTAGTCGATTTTTGGGGAGAATTTAATTTCTTTGATTTGGAAAACAATCCTTACAAGCGGTTTAGCAAGCGATATTCGCCTTTTATTTTTGCCGGAATTGGCATGGTGTTCACACCGGAATATAAAAGTGCTGAACCAAAAGCCACCCCGATAACCATTCCGTTTGGCGTGGGATTTAAGTGGAAAATGGCAGAAAAACTGAATTTCAACATCCAATACACCAATCGACTGGTGCTTGGAGATTATCTGGAAGGGCAAAGCCGATTTGACAATCCGATACCGAAAACGGTTGCGAACCCGATGAACAATGATTTGCTTTCCGGAATTTCTATCGGATTTAGTTACGATTTCTGGACCAGAGACTGCGATTGTATGCAATCTTCGTTTTCGAGAGGCGAAAAACCGGCTGCACAAAAACAGGTGAAACAAAAACGTACAAAAAAGAAGAACAGATAATTGCTTTGTGAGGCAATTTGCAAGATGAATTTGCCTGATTTATTAATTTAATTTTTGAATTAAAATAAAAAGACTACCGGCTGCTGCTGATGGTCTTTCGATTTAAAATATGTCTTTCAAAGAACAAATAGATTTAGAGCGACTGCCTACCCATGTTGCCATCATCATGGATGGAAACGGGCGCTGGGCGAAAGAGCGCGGATACGACCGTATTTACGGCCATCAAAACGGTGTAATTTCTGTGCGTGAATGCACGGAAGCTGCTGCCGAAATTGGTGTTAAGTATCTGACTTTGTACGCTTTCTCTACCGAAAACTGGAACAGATCAAAGCAAGAAGTAGATGCTTTGATGGAACTGCTGATTGACACAATTGAGAAAGAAACTCCTACGCTGAATAAAAACAACATTCGCCTGATGGCTATTGGCGACTTGGAAAGACTGCCTGCCGGAGCTAAAGAAAAGCTTAATCGATGTATGGCACAAACGAGCGGAAACACGCGTATGAACCTCGTGCTGGCACTTAGCTATTCTTCCCGTTGGGAAATTAGCAATGCGCTAAAACTTATTGTGCAAGACACGATTGACGGCAAACTGACAACCGACGACCTGACAGATGAAACAATATCGCAATATCTCACTACAAAACATATTCCCGACCCGGATTTAATGATACGAACCAGCGGAGAAATGCGCATCAGCAATTTCCTTCTCTGGCAACTGGCCTATTCAGAATTTTACTTCACAGAGACACATTGGCCTGATTTCCGAAAAGAGAATTTTTATCATGCACTTGTAGAATATCAAAAGCGTGAAAGACGTTTCGGAAAATAATTATTTACAAAAAAAGTAGATCCTCAAAATATCAAAATGCAATACAAAAGCTTACTAACATTTTGCTTCCTGCTAGTTTTTAGCCTATCGGTTTCAGCTCAAACTGCAGCTACTAACGATACTACAGCAACTTCCCAAGAAACTCCTGTAATGGATTTCATGAATCCTCGCATTTACACCATCGCCGATATTCAGGTGGAAGGTGCAGACTCATACGAAGATTACATGCTTATCAATTTCTCGGGCTTATCCGTCGGACAAAAAATCACGCTTCCGGCACCTCCAGGAGTGGAAATTACACAAGCTATCAAAAAATTCTGGGAGCAATCCATGTTTTCCAACGTGAATATTTTCTGGACAAAAATTGAAGGAGACAAAGTGTGGCTAACCATCAGTCTGACCATGCGTCCACGAGTTTCCGAAATTGAGTTTAAGGGATTGAAGAAAAATGAAATTGATGATTTGACCACTCGAATTGGTATTCAGAAAGACAAGCAAATCAGTCCAAACATGTCTGACCGTGCAAAAATTGAAGTAAAAAGATACCTAGACGAAAAAGGATTTGCCAATGCAGACATTCAGGTGTATCAAAAAGACGATCCTGCAAAACCAAATTACGTAAAAGTTGATATAGAGGTAGATAAAAAAGAGAAAACTAAAGTTCGTAAAATCTTCGTTAGCGGAAACTCGGCTTTGACTGAGCTGCAGATTGACAAAGCGATGAAGAAAACGAACGACAATAAAATTCAGAATATTTTCCGTTCCAAAAAATTTATTCAGGAAAAATTTGAAGAAGACAAACTGAAAGTTGTAGAAGCTTACAACGAACACGGATATCGTGATGCTTACATCGTAAGTGACAGCGTAGCACCTTTTGATGCGAAATCTGTGGATATTTTCCTGGAAGTAAATGAAGGCGAAAAATACTATTTTGGTGATATCAACTGGATTGGAAACACTATTTACCCTTACGATTTTTTGAATGACCGATTGGGTATTAAAAAAGGCGACATTTACAACCACAAACTGCTGATGGATCGTATTCAAAACGACCAGCAGGAAGCTATCAGCAAATATTATCAAGACAATGGTTATCTATTCTCCCGAATTATTCCGATAGAAACTTCGATTGTAAATGACACGATTAACTTTGAACTGCGTGTGTATGAAGGCAAACCTGCCACTATCAACGATGTAAAAATCACCGGAAATACACGCGTGTACGAAAATGTGGTTCGTCGTGAACTTTTCACCAAACCGGGCGCACTTTACAGCCAAAGCGACATTATGCGTTCGCTTCAGTATCTGGCTCAAATGTCTCACTTTGACAACGAGAAACTCTATAAAAACGTAGGAATTGAGCCTGACGAAGACAACGGAACTGTGGATGTGACTTATAATCTGGAAACGAAATCGAGTGACCAAATCGAATTTTCGGCCGGTTGGGGAGCAGCAGGATTGGTAGGAAGCGTGGGCTTGAAATTTACCAACTTCGCTATTCAGAACATCTTCAAACCTGAAACTTACCGCATTGTGCCACAAGGGGAAGGACAAACTTTCACAATTGATGCACGCACAAACGGTAACTACTATTCATCTTTCAGCCTTTCGTTCCTTGAACCTTGGCTGGGTGGAAAACGTCCGAATTCGCTTTCTGTTTCGCTGTTTTACTCAGCCACTTCCGGTATGAGTGACCGTTACCTGAATTCTTACCGAAATATGTACCAAAACTACGGCGGCTATAATCCTTACGGATACGGTGGCTATGGCGGTTACGGCGATCCGTATGGCTACGGAGGATATGGTGGCTATGGTATGGGAAACAGCTTCGAAAATGAAGTGGACAAAAATAAATATTTCCGCATTCTTGGAGCTTCTGCCGGATATGGTAATCGTCTGAAATGGCCGGATAACTATTTCTCTTTCTACGCACAACTTGGTTTCCAGCGCTATATGATCAGCAACTGGTATCAATATGAAACCAACGTAACAAACGGTAATTTCAACAACCTGAGTTTGAACATCGTACTTAGCAGAAATTCGATTGACAATCCGCTATTTACTCGTAGAGGTTCTACATTCTCACTGGGACTGGAAATTACTCCTCCATACAGCATGTTCAACGGCAAAGATTATTCTGACCCAAAAATGACAGATGCTGAACGATACAAATGGATTGAATTCCACAAATGGAAATTTAGTGCCAAAACATTTACTCCACTTCTGCCAATTGACAGAACTCCGGTGCTGATGACACGCGCAGAATTTGCATTCGTCGGTCACTTCAATAAAAATGCTCGTACGCCATTTGGAACGTATATGTTTGGTGGTGATGGAATGACAGGTTACGGCGGTTATGCCAACGAATATATCTCTATGCGTGGTTACGAAACCGGATCGCTAACTCCTTATGACGAACTGGGACGTAGAGCAGCTTATCTGTATAATAAATTTACATTGGAACTAAGATACCCGATTTCTTTGGAGCAAAACGCGACGATCTGGGCTTTAGGATTTCTAGAAGCAGGAAATAGCTTTAATAAATTGTCTGACTACAATCCGTTCAAACTCAAAAGAGCTGCCGGTGTGGGTGTGAGAATTTATCTGCCAATGTTCGGAATTATGGGTATTGACTGGGGATATGGATTTGACAATCAAATCGGTGATGACAAACCGCATGGAAGTCAGTTCCACTTCGTGATTGGTAAGGATTTATAAAAAGTCGGGAGTTGGAAGATAGAAGATGGAAGTATTTTGGAGTTGAAATATTGAGTTTTGATTTTCTATATTACTAAAACAAAACACCAATTTACCAGTCTACTAATCAACTATTTAACCAACTCAAAAAACTTTGGCAAAGAATTTGATATTTACCATATCACAATTTTGTAATACAAATAACTTTACTTGAAAATGAAAAAAATACTTTTGACACTTTGCCTCGTAGCAGGCCTGGGATTTGCTGCGCAAGCTCAGAAATTTGCTACGGTTGATATGGGTTATATTATGAAAAATATCCCGGCATTTGAAAGCGCGAATGAGCAACTTAACCAAGTCTCTAAAAAATGGCAGGCGGAAGTTGACGAAAAAATGAAAGAAGTTCAGCAGCTTTATAAAAATTATCAGACTGAATTGGTTTTTATGTCTGATGAAATGAAAGTAAAACGCGAAGATGAAATTGTAGCCAAAGAAAAAGCGGCTCAAGAACTTAAACGCAAATACTTCGGCCCTGATGGCGAATTGTTCAAAAAACGTGAAAGCCTGATGAAACCGATACAAGATGAGGTTTATAACGCCATCCAAGAAATCAGCAACGCGAAAGGACTGGATTTGGTATTCGATAAATCATCTGCCATGAGCGCGATATTTGTATCTCAAAAGCTGGATATCAGCGACGAAGTTCTCAAAAAATTGGGTTATTCAAAATAATTATATACTTTTGCACACACTTTTTTAAAAATTCACTTAGAAAATAACAACTCACTTAATAAAAAGAAAAATGATTAAAAAAATTGCCTTATTATTGTTAGCCGTTCTGCCTATGGGTTTGATGGCTCAAAACCAAAAAGTTGGTCACGTTAACTCACAAGAAATAATTTCGTTAATGCCTGAAGTTGAAACTATTAACAAAAAGCTTAACGACGTAAGCAAAGAATGGGAAGATGTTTTGGCTAAAATGCAAGAAGAATTTATGACCAAAATCAAAGATTTCCAAGACAAAGAAGCTACAATGTCTGAAAGTATCAAACAAGCTCGTCAGTCTGAACTTCAAGACTTCGAACAACGTATTGCTACTACAAGACAACAAGCTCAGCTTGATCTGGCTAAAAAGAACGAAGAGTTTGCGGCTCCGATTATCGAGAAAGTAAGAAAAGCTATCAGCGACGTAGCTGCTGAAAACAACTATGCTTACATCCTGGATATGGCTTCTCAAACAATTGTTTATACAGGTGCTACTGCCAATGACATTACTCCATTGGTGAAAAAGAAACTGAACCTGAAAGACAAACCTGCTACTCCAGCAGCTGCAAAATAATTGAATAACAAGACAATAACAAAATAAAACGCCGACCTCAGGGTCGGCGTTTGTGTTTTATAAGTTTATCTTTGGTGTAATGTATCAGAAAATCGAAAGGATGATAAATCAGCATTCGAGGACCTGAAAAACGCATAATCACTTTCACTTTTTCTTTCATGCTTTTCCTGTAACAATGAATGGGACATTCCGCACAAGCTCCTTTTTCATCACCGAAAGGACAGTGATCCAGTCTTTCGTGCGCATAGTTCATCACCTCAAGGCAGTCTGAACAAAGCTCATTTTTAGCGGTTTTATGCTTTTTCCGGCAATAAAGCCGAACCATTTTTTCAATTGTAACTTTCTCGTAATGAATGGATGACATGTCGAATTAACTAAATAAATCTCCCTGAATTTGTTGCGGTGCCTGATTGGATTTTTCTGCCGGCTTTTCAACCAACTTCTCTTCCTCTCGCGTCCATTCAATCAGCTCCTCTACTACAGGATCTTCCTTGCCCATTTGAGAAATCATCCCTTTCAATTCGGCACGGACTTTTGTCAATCGCTCGGCAATTTCCTGCTGTTTGGCCACTACGTCTTTTTTCTCGCTCAGTTTTCTGCGTACTCCGGCTAAAGTCAGTTTCTGATCATTAATCAAAAAAATGATATTTTTCACCAGTTTTATATCATCTTTGGTATAAAAACGAGTTCCTTTATCGTTTCTGCGAGGCTTAAGCTGCTTAAACTCTTTTTCCCAGTAACGAAGATTTGACTGATTGATGTCAAACATTTCAGCCACTTCTGAAATTGAATAATATAGTTTTTCTCTTGCCATATCCGTACTATCAAATGATGAATAAAAAAATAACTGATAACATTCTGCTCAATAACTCAAAATCATTTCGGAATTTTCAGTCGCTGTCCGGCTCTGATTTTAGTAGATCGCATACCGTTAGCGCGCTGAATTTTCCCAACTGTCGTTTTGTATCTTTTGGCAATAGAGCCGAGATTCTGTCCTTTCTTCACTGTGTGATAGGTGAATTTTGTTCGTGTACTTGTTTTAGATTTTGGAGCTTGAGTGCGCGTTACTTGTGCTACTTCCACTTCATCGCGTCTGTTGTCCACCAATGTAGCAGCTTTGTAAAGCATTATATCCTCTTGCTTGTCAATAAAATGATTGGCCAAATTATGCGGCAAACAAAGCGGATATGGTTTTATATCTCCGGGAATAATATCTCTGCGATATTGCGGATTCAGTAATCTCAATTCATCAATCGGCACATTCAGGACTGCCGAAATTTGCTCCAGATGCACGCGTTTATTCAGCATGATTGTATCTGTCAAAACCGGAATACGCACTTTTGCAGGGCAAATATAATGCTCGTCGGAATACGACATTACATAATTAGCTGCGATAAAAATCGGCACATACGAGCGGGTTTCCGAAGGAAGATAAGGATAAATAGACCAAAAATCACGTTTTCCATCGGCACGTCGGATGGCTTTATTCACATTTCCCGGACCGCAATTATAGGCTGCAATCGCCAGATGCCAATCGGAATAAATCGAATACAGTTCTTTCAAAAATTTCGCCGCCACCAATGACGATTTTACCGGATCCATCCGCTCATCCACCAGCGAAGTCACTTCCAAACCGTACATTTTCCCCGTAGCTATCATAAACTGCCAAATTCCGGTAGCTCCTACTCTGGAAACTGCTCGCGGATTCAAGGCTGATTCAATGATTGGAAGGTATTTCAACTCGAGCGGCAGATTTTCTTTCTCCAGTGCCGCTTCAAATATCGGGAAATAATAATCGCTTAAGCCGAGCAAATATTCCACTTGCTTGCGGCGTTGCTGTGTGTAAATTTCTATAAAAGACTTCACTGCCGAATTGTATGGCATTTCAATCACGTGAGGCAATTTTTTCAGTCTTTCTTTATAAACTTCATCCGAGGTTAATGGATTAGGTCTTGGTTTGCAGTCAGAAGGCTCATTTTTATCCACCGCCCAGTTGTGCAGCAAATAATCCAGCGAACTGGTAAATTCATCCGGCACTACAGTTTCAGCGTCCAATTCCTCATCATCAATTTCTTCTTCCTCTTCTTCGTAATTAATATCTTTGCTTAAATTAGTTTCTTTAAGTTCCGGAGTAGTTTTAGCGGCCGGTTTTGACTGAATTACGCGTGGCGTCTGCGCCATGGCATTGAATCCAAAAATACCGAAAAGCAGAAAAATGGCAATATAATTTAATTTTGTCATTTCGTGTGAATGTTTTTTTGGTTAAAAACGAACGCTCCATTGCAGTCCGTAAGCAGATTTTGGGTTGTGTTGATTGTACTCTATCCGAGCAGGAGCTACATTAAGCACCAAATCCTCATTGATGTCGAAATCATACAATTGAGCATCTACAAATGCATCCAGCATCACCAGCGCATAGTAGCCGATTGACAGTAGAATGGACATATCGCGGTAACGTCTGAACTGATCCATTCCGGATTTCAGCCGATTTTGGTACGTGGAAATTCCTCCGGGATAATTCTCTAAAGTATATCCGCGAGGCAACATTTCAACGTGAAAATTGGTCGTCGGGTCACCATCAATAATGTCCCGATAACCGTTTTTATAAGCTACGTAGCGGCTGTTGTTCCAATTGATGGCGTAAGCAAAACCCAGAAATCCGCCGTACACAATCGGCAATTTCCAGTATTTTCTATTTACAATCTGTCCAAATCCGGGAATTAAAGCTCCCATCCACACGGCACGCATCGGATTGGGCTTGAATACAGCAGTGTCATTTTTCACCGCTACCAGTGTATCCACAAGTACAGATGTCGTATCCGCCTGAATGTGCATATTTGTCATCATCATTGGCTCTTCATTTTCCACAGACACGATTGAATCAGGAAAAATCCGAACTGAATCGTTTACAATCTGCGCTTGAGCCGCTCCAAACGTAACAAACAGCAAGAAAATTAATATTGAAATGTATTTATTCAAATTCAATGTGTTAAATTCGGTCCATCAACTGCATGATTTTCATCAATTCTTCGTCGTTTCCGAAAGGAATGGTGATTTTACCTTTTCCTTTTTCATCGCAGGTAAGCTGCACTTTCGCGCTGAAAATATTGCTTAGCTGAGATTTTAATTCTCCAAGTTCCTTTAAGTCATTCAGTTTGTTCTTCGGAGCCGGTTTAGCTTTGCCTTGCAAACTTCCGGTTTCTACATACTGTCGCACAATTTCCTCAACCACTCGTACCGGATAGGAATTTTTGAGAATTAAATTGTAAAGTTTCAACTGATCGGCAGGCTCACTAATTCCCAAAATAGCACGCGCATGTCCCATATCAATTTTTCGGTCTTTCAAACCCATCTGAATTTCGGCCGGGAGTTGCAGCAAACGAATATAATTGGCAATCGTAGCACGTTTTTTTCCTACTCGTTCGCTCAGACGCTCCTGCGTCAAATCGTAATCTTTTATTAATCTGAAGAATGTCAGCGCAATTTCAATGGCATTCAAATCCTCACGTTGAATATTTTCAATCAGCGCCATTTCCATGACTTGGTCGTCTGCAGCGGTTTTAATGTATGCAGGAATGCTTTTCAGACCAACTGATTTGGCTGCTCTGAATCGGCGCTCTCCGGCAATAATCATGTACGTGCCGTCCTCGTTTTTTCTCAAAGTAATAGGAGAAATCACTCCTAGTTCCTTTATTGAAGTTGCCAGTTCAGTCAATGCTTCCTCATCAAAGTGCGTACGCGGCTGATTCGGATTTGGGAAAATTAAATCCAGTTCCACCTCGTTGATAGAAGAAGTTCCGCTCATTCCGGTCGAATCCATGTCCATCAACGCGCTCAGTCCTCTGCCTAATCCTATAGTTTTTGCCATTGTATCAAAAAATTATTGTCTGTTAAGTAATTCCTGCGCCAAATCCACATAGTTGGATGCTCCGCGTGATTCCGGATCAAAAAGCGAAATTGGTTTTCCGTAACTAGGTGCTTCGCTCAATCTCACATTTCTGTAAATAGTCGTATTGAAGACCAATTCTGCGAAGTGTTTTTTCACTTCTGCCAAGACCTGATTGGCCGAACGAAGTCGATTGTCAAACATGGTAATCAAAAAACCTTCAATTTCAAGATTGGCATTCAGTCGGCTTTTGATTATCTTAATGGTATTCAGCAACTTGCTAATTCCTTCCAATGCAAAATACTCGCTTTGAACCGGAATAATGACCGAATTTGAAGCTGTAAGCGCATTCACAGTGATAAGTCCCAGCGAAGGTGAGCAGTCAATCAGAATAAAGTCGTAATCATCTGCAATCGGCGTAAGCATATTTTTCATCGTATGCTCGCGGTCAGCGATATTCAGTAGTTCTATTTCAGCACCCACCAAATCAATGTGAGATGGTAGTACAGAAAGATTTTCTATTTCGGTTTTATGTATCGCCTGCGAAATTGGCACGCCATCTATCAAACATTCGTAAACCGTAAATTGTAATTTACGTATATCAATCCCCAAACCGGATGAAGCATTCGCCTGAGGATCAGCATCTACCAACAAAACTTTTTTATCTAAGCCGGCAAGTGAGGCAGCCAAATTAATCGCTGTGGTAGTTTTACCAACACCTCCTTTTTGATTGGCAATAGAAATAATTTTTCCCATTTTATAATCAACTAATATTGTAGAAGTAAATAAGTAAATATCTGCAAAACAAGCATCTGTATCAACTAAATTGATCCTTGAAAGCAGACTTTTCAGTTTTGCAAAGATAATAAAATAAATTCAGCCACTCAACGAGAAATGAGAGCTTATAAAAGATAAAGTTTTTTTAATTTATATAAGGATTTCGGGAAAAATTCCACTAGTTTTCTTCACAACTCACAAGTCATTCACTTAAAAGTTATTAAGAATTCTAAAACGCAATTCCCTGGTCTGGTTTTTGCAACATTTGGGATAAAATTGTGCTAATATTCTATAGCTCTAACCTCTTAAAAACTTTTCGATATGAAGAAATTTATCCATTTTCGAAGGATGTTGCTTATTGCCGCATTTTTCACTCCAATGATGTTTGTGGCTACTTCATGCGAAGACCTACCAAACGACAAAGACGATGAAATAATCATCGACGATCCCGCTGTGGTAAACGCTGCTACCGTATTTTTACTTATTGACGAAGAAAGTATTGATAATGGTAATGAACCCAACAATTTTTCTGAAACCGACGTAAACGATCAGATTTCAAAAATTGGACAACGCACTCCGCTGAAATATTTCAACGAAAACATTGGAAAATCAATTACACTGTACACAGGAGAAGTTGGTAATGAAGGATGGCATGCGCTAAAAACCATTCCTGCTTCCTGGAAAAATGCCGGACCGAACAACAATGGATTAGCTAATTTTTTGGTTCCCGGACCCGGACTTGGTGGTGGAGCTGATGACAGAGAAGTGCTATTAGACAAAATTCCGGATGTTACTCCTCTGAGAGCTACTGGATTAGCTATGCTGAAAGGAATGACTATCTTAGCTGTGGTATATGACAGCGACATTAGCATCAATTACAGCCCGCTGCTTGGCAATTTACAAGGAAATAATCTGGGAATTGTAGCATTGAAAGTGCTTGATGTACAAAGAAGAACCGATGGGTCGAGTTCGTCACTTCCTAAAGTTCTGGTGGAAATTCAAGACGTGAACGTTGTAAAAACAAAGAATTTATACTTATTTAAGAATGCACCTGTGCCTCGTTCGTCTTCCGAGCCGGAAGATATTATGCCACCTACCAATTATCCAAAAGTAGAGTTGGTAGCTGCTCCTTAAAAATAAGTAACAAGAAAAACTCGTACTATTTCGAGGATAAATAAATGGTTTAACGTTAATTTTCTTTTGATTTAATTAGTTTGTTTGCAATGCATTACTTGTGGCGAGTAATGCATTGCTTTTTTTACAACAAACTTTTTTGAATTATTTTACCATCTGAAAATCAGCCGCAACACTTTCAAATTCTATTTCGGCTTCTTCAGGAGTATGTTTTCCTTCAAATAATACGCGTGCTTTCACTTTTATTTTCCCGGATTTATTCGTTGATTGGATAAGAATTGGTGCAGTTCCCCACTGCACTTGCACCGGATTAGCTATTTTCGGGTCATCGCCGATGATGCGCCCTTCGCCTTCTACTTCAAATTGAATTCGCTCATTGTTTAGTCGTTTTATTTCACCATTTTTATCGGTAATAGCCGCAATTACGGTAACAATATCCGAACCGTCGGCTTGAAGTTGCACATTTTCGTTGTCTATCCAGAGTTTGATTTTCTCAGCTCTGCGCGCCGGACTGACTTTGTGCGTTGCCACAACTTTCCCATCCATTATTCCTTCTGCCAAAAGATACGAATCATCCGGACGACGATGCACACGGTTCATTTCCTTGTCTTTCATTACATCAAATACATCGCTGAAAACAATAATCGGCGAAGGCATTCCTACCGCATTTTTATCTTTTTTATAATGAAAAGTTTTTCCATCTTTGATAAATGTAAGTCGCACTTCGTCACAATTGGAAAACACAGTTACATCTTTGCTTGAAAATGGCGTCATTTGATTGGCAATGTAAACCATCGGACCGGTTTCAGCCAATTTTCCCTCATCGGCTATCGGCGAGCGTTGAGCTTTGAACATATAATACGAGTATTTCGGTTGGCGAAAAGCATCCATCAATCCGCCATAAAACGGATCCGGATGGTAACCGCGCTGATGGTCAAACGAATGCCAAAGTGCACCACCGACATGATGCAGCGGAATTCGATAGAAAATATCATACGAAACATAGGGATAGTAGGGTTTAGCGTAGTGATTTGCCTGAACGAGCATCGGCTGTTCGCCCCAGTTGCGTGCCACGCGACTCGGCGAGTTGTGCGAATCCCAATTATCCACATTGTCGCCCCATTCACGTGTAAAATAAGTGATGTTCGGATCGGTTTTCGCGTCCCATTCTTTTATATCCGCCGGATGCTGAAAAAGAATGTTGAAATGTTCCTTACCGCGCGCTTCCGAGTCACAAGCTGAATAGGCGTAAGGATAAGGATATTCTTTCTCAACGGTTTCTTTAGCTTCCTTTGCAAATGTATCCGGATAGTATGTTTCGTTCAAAATTGGCTCCCAAAGCCACACGGAAGGATGATTTCTGTCACGGCGAACCATATTTCGGATGTCTTGGAACACACGCTGACCAAAAATCGGCTCGTTGTTCCAAAACTGCCAACCCGGCGTATTTACAATAACAAAAAGTCCTAACTCATCACAAGCATCCATAAAAGCCGGATCTTGCGGATAGTGCGCATTTCTGATTACGGTCAGTCCAATATCTTTCAGTTTTTTGGCATCTCGCCAATGCAGCGAATTAGGCAGCGCATTGCCAATAACTGCAAAGTCCTGATGTCTGTTTGCTCCAATTACCGGTTTACCATAAGCTTTTCCATTCAGCCAAAAGCCGTCTTTTCCTTTAAATTCAATGCTTCGAATGCCGATTCGGCGAGAATATCCATCTACCGTTTCGCCACGATTATTCTTAATTCGAACATTTAATGTGTATAAATAGGGCGATTCAGGACTCCAAAGCTGTGGATTTTTGACTGAATATTTATTTTCTACGTATAGTGAATTATTCTGCGAAATTTGAATGTTTCGTTTCCATTTTCCGGCAGATTTACCGTCTTTTTGAAGCAATTCATATTCCACTCTGCCTTTAAATGCTTTCTGAGATTGATTGCGAAGATGAAGTTTCAGATTTACTTCTGAAAGTGCCTCAGAAACATTTCCATACGAAACAAACAATCCGCCGCCTGCCGTTTCGTTTTCAAAATTAGGGTCGGTAATGAAAATATCATTATGCGAAATCAGCCAGCAATCGCGATAAATTCCTCCGAAATAGGCAAAATCAAGCGTTTCTTGAGTTTTTCCGGGAGGATAAAGTGGGTCGTTGCTGTTGTCGGCCCAAACGGCAATCACATTCGGTTTGCCAAATTCCAAGGCTTCGCTCACATCTATTATCGCCGGCAAAAATCCGCCAAACTGTTCTTTCTGCAATTTTCCATTCACATAGATTTTGGATTTGCCCATAATGGCTTCAAAATGAATGAAAACTTTCTTTCCTTGCATCGAATTATCCGGCGTAAAATATTTGCGATACCAAACTACTCCTTGATAATTGACACCGCCACTGGCTTCCATTGGCAGATATTCCACAGAATGCGGCAATGACACAGCATCCCATTTACTGTCATCAAATTTAATTTCAGACGCATTTGGCACATCTCCTTTGAAAAAACACCATCCGGAATTCATTGAAGCGACATTTCGCCCGGAATTTTCAAGTTGATAAAAACCGGCCGTAGAATAACGCGGTTGGTAAGCGTAGACAGAGCTTGCGAAAAGCAAGATAAATCCAATCAGGATGGATGGGAAAGTTGATTTGTGTTTCATAGCAGTTGATTTTTTACAAAATTAAGAATTTCTGGCGAGTTTCAAACTTTATAATGCCTTTCAAATAAGCAAATTCGCTGATTTTACTATCTTTGTAGTTGGTATTTGACTACTATTTGAAAATAGTTTTTCAAAGATATATTTTATTATACTTTTAATCAGAATTTTCAGTTTACTAAAAAGCTATCTTTAAGCCTGAAGAATGAAATTGGTCTCGAAAAATATCATCGTTTTAGTAATTGTGGCAATTGTTCTTTTGCTGCTTTCTACGCGCTTGTATTTCCGCATTGATTTGACTTCGGATAAGCGACACAGCATCAGTCCGCAATCCAAAAATCTGATGAAATCGGTGCGTGAACCGATTCAAGCGAAAATTTATTTGACCGGAGATTTGAATTCGGGCTTTCAAAAACTGAGAAATAGTACCGTTTCAACCTTAGAGGAACTAAGCATTTACAGCAAAAGCAAAGTCAATATTCTTTCCGAAAATCCTTCGGAAGCCGGTTCTGCTGCTGAGCGTGAGAAAAAATATGCGGAACTGGAACAGCGAGGATTAGTGCCTACATCGGTTTTTGAGAAAGACAAGGAAGGCAAAGCAATGCAGAAAATTCTTTTCCCGTGGGTGGAACTTTCGTACAACGGGAAAACTATTCCGGTAAATTTGCTTAAAAATATTCATTCGGTTTCCGGCGAAGAAAACCTGAATATCTCCATTGAAAATCTGGAATTTGAGCTAACAGACGCCATTCGAAGGCTGACAAACAAATCCGCAGAAAAGATTGCTTTCCTGGAAGGACACGGCGAACTGAGCGAACTTGAAACCTATGATATTAGCAAAAGTTTGAGCCGCTACTTTCAAATTGACCGTGGTGTAATCGGCTCGAATGCGAATATTTTGGACGAATATAAAGCCATTATCATAGCAAAACCGACCGAAAAATTCAGCGAAAAAGACAAGTTTGTTTTGGACCAATATCTGATGAATGGCGGTTCCATCTTGTGGCTGATTGACGCCGTGCAAACTTCTGACGCCGAACTAAGCAGCAGCGGACAAACTCCTGCAATCCCATACGACCTCAATCTGAATGATATGCTTTTCCGCTACGGCGTACGCTTCAATCCGTTGCTTATTCAGGATGTGCAGAGCGTGGTTGTTCCTGTGAATGTAGCTCCAAAAGGTCAGCAAGCCGATTTTCAGGCATTTCCGCTGGTTTACTCGCCGCTCTTGCTTACATCGACTAATCATACCGTTTCTAAAAACTTGCCGCCGGTAAAAGGCTATTTTTCATCGCCGATAGAAGTGGTTGGCGAGAACAAAGACATCACGCCTACTCTGCTTTTGGCAAGTTCCGAAAATGCGCATTTGGTTCAAACTCCGGCGAATATTTCATTGTCGGAAATTCCGGATTTGAAAGATAAAACGTATTTCAATCTCTCGTACATTCCTGTAGGATTGAGTTTGGAAGGAACGTTTCAGTCGGTTTTTGCCAACAGAATGCCGCCGCAGGAAATAGAAAATCCGCCAAGCATCAAAAAATCAAGCGTAAAAACACGTCAGATTTTTATTGCTGATGGCGATATTATAAGAAATGAGATTCAAAACGTGGGCGACACCGTAGAAGCACTTCCACTCGGTCTGGACAGATACACGCAGCAGCAATTCGGCAACAAAGACCTGATTGTCAACGCTGTGCTTTATCTGACCGACAAAAATGGCTGGATGGATCTTCGTTCGCGAACCATTCCACTCCGATTGCTCAACAAAAACTTAATCATTGCCCAACGAACACAATGGCAGCTGATTAATTTGCTTGTTCCGTTAATCCTGTTGTTAATTGCGGGGATTTTCTACCAATGGATACGCAAGAGAAAATACATGCGCTAAAAATTTAACAGGAATTTCACGATTGAGACAAATTAATTTCTAAACAAAACTAAAATTAATCTTACTATCAGACTTTAAAATCGTATTTTTGTAGCACGAAACTATTAAATTATAATATATGAAACAAATTATTGAAAAATTTCAACTAAAATCTGAACCGGGAGAAATTAAACCTCTGAAAATTGGTTTTATCAACGATTCATTTATAGTTGACAGCAAAAATCCAAACGAAGAATCGTACTTTTTGCAACGCATTAACCACAACATTTTCAAAAATGTAGAAGGTTTACAAAAAAACATCAGTATCGTTACAGACCATTTGCGCAAAAAATTGGCTGAGCGTGGCGTTACTAATTTAGAGCGTCGAGTGCTTCAGCTTGTTCCTGCAAAAGACGGAAAACTTTTCCACAAAGACGATGAAGGTAACTACTGGCGTGTGTATGTAAACATCAAAAACACAAAAAGTTACGATGCAATCACACCGGAATTGGCTTACAAAGCCGGATTGGCTTTCGGAGATTTCCAAAGTATGCTTTCTGACCTTCCGTTGGATGAAATGATTGAAACAATTCCGAATTTCCACAATATGGAATTCCGTTTGGAAGAGTTCAGAGAAGCTGTGAAAAACAATACCGCTGGCCGTTTGGAGAAAGTTCAGTGGATGGTGGACGAAATTGAAAATCGCGCAGACGACATGTGTATTCCGGAACGCCTGCACCGTGAAGGTAAACTTCCAAAACGCATCAATCACTGCGATACAAAAGTGAACAATATGCTTTTTGACGATAACGATGAGCCTATCTGCATCGTAGATTTGGATACTGTAATGCCGGGCTACGTACTGTCTGACTACGGCGACTTTATGCGTACTGCAGCAAACACAGGTGCTGAAGATGATGAAGAGCTGGACAACATCGGCGTAAATTTCGATATTCTGGAAGCTTACACCAAAGGTTATCTGGAAAAAGCCAAAGGATTTTTAACTCCGACAGAATTGGGCAACTTGGCTTTCGGTGCTAAACTGCTTAGCTATATGCAAACCGTTCGCTTCTTTACCGATTACCTGAACGGTGATACATATTACAAAATCAAATCTCCGGATCACAACTGGATTCGCACATTGGCACAGTTCGAACTGCTAAAAAGCCAGGAAGAAAATTACGAAAAAATGCAAAATATCGTTTTTGAAGCTGCTAAATAATTTGCAGTTTTTAGAATACAAAAAAAACGGGTCAATTCACATTGACCCGTTTTTTATTCATTCACACACACTTAAATTTCACTTATTGGCGAACAACTATCACAACCTCCACACTTTACATTTTTGGAGTTTGTTTTCTTCAGCGTTTTATACGTTTGATAAGCTACGTATGAAAAAACCGCTATTCCTATCAAAATGACTATTAGTTGTTGCATCAATTAGTTTTGTATTTATAACAATGGTGTTTATAAAAAGTTCAACAAAAATTTAGTTGTGAAAAAAATATTTAAAAAATTACTTCAGTTATAAGCTATTTTTTATTGTTGTCCGATAAAAATTTCACATTGCCCAATAAGATGCAATATGTCAATTGTTTATGTAGATTTGAAATGTAGATGGGTTCTGTTTTGATGTTTCGCAGCAACGCAGCTCAAATTACAATTTTAAATATTCTGCTATCATACTGTCGCCACTCTGTGGCTTTTTAAGCTGCATAGCAGCGACAGTATGGTAGAAATAAATCCAGAGAATTAGAAAGAGCTGCGTAGTAGCAACACATTTATAATTTTATCGGACAATAATTTTTTTACCAATCAAAACAATGCCAACGAGCCAATTCTTACCAAAAATGCGATAATCCAGGCAAGCACCAAAGAATATCCGACGGCAAAAAACGCCCATTTCCATTCTCCCGTTTCATTTTTAATAGCGACAAATGTAGCCAAACACGGAAAATAAATCAGCACAAAGAGCATAAATCCGAGTGCCACGGCAGGCGAATACACCTTGCTTCCATCCGCCCAAGTAGCTGCTTCCATTTTTTGCGAAAGCGTGGCTGTTTCTTCTTCGGCATTTCCGGAATAGATAACACCTAACGTACTCACTACAATTTCCTTAGCAGCTATCCCTGAAAGCAATGAAACTCCAATTTTCCAATCAAAACCAAGCGGTTTAATCGCAGGCTCAATGGCATGTCCAATTTTTCCGATATAGGAATTCTCCAACTGTTCGGTGTGTTGCTGAGCGGTAAGTTCGCCTTCCACGTTTGGTCTTGGATAATAACCTAAAAACCAAATCACAATGGAACCAACGAGAATGATTGTACCCATTTTTTTAAGATACTGATAACCTTTGTCCCAGGTGTGGTTCCAGATGGCTTTTCCCGTAGGGAAACGGAAAGGCGGCAGCTCCATCACAAATGGAACTTCGTCTTTTCTGAATAAAAATTTCTTAAATAAACGCGCAATCAAAACTGCCAGAATAATGCCTGCTGCATAAACTCCAAACAAAACCAATCCGGCATTTTTTGGAAAAAATGTTCCTGCAAGCAGCAGATACACAGGTAATCGCGCGCTACAAGACATTAGCGGATTGATAAGAATGGTGATAATTCGGCTGTTGCGGTTTTCGATGGTTCGTGTGGACATAATGGCCGGCACATTACAGCCAAATCCCATAATCAGCGGAATAAACGACTTGCCGTGCAAACCCATTTTGTGCATCAGTTTATCCATAATAAACGCCGCACGAGCCATATAACCCGTATCTTCCATCAAGGAAATAAAGAAATAGAGTATCAAAATATTCGGCAGAAAGACAATCACGCCACCTACTCCGCCAAGCACACCATCTATAAGCAATGCTTTGAGCGGGCCTTCAGACATATTTTCGCCCAACAGATTACTCAAAGCTGCCACACCACTTTCTATCCAAGCCATCGGATATTCGCCCAGCGAGAATGTCGCCTGAAACATGATGTACATAAACAAAATGAAAATCGGATATCCCCAGAACTTGCTAATCAGTACCTGATCCAATTTAGACGTGAGTGTGCTTTTGGATTTTTTGGTATTTTCGGTGTAAGTTTCCTTGAGTGCGCCGGCTATAAAACCATATTTTGCATCGCTAATAGCAGTTTCTATGTCAATTTTCAAAATTGAACGCAAGCGATTTAGTTCCTCATCCCGAATTTTGAGAATTTCCTTGGCATTGGGTTCGCCTTGAATTAGTTCAACTATATCCTCATCTTTCTCAAGTAATTTTACAGAAAGATAGCGGAAAGAATAAAGCGAACGCAGATGATGATTTTGAGCAAACAGAAAATCTCTGACACGTTTGATGCTTTGCTCCAGTACTTTTCCGTGATTCACGTGAATGTGGCGCGACATATCAAATCCGCCACCCAGACTTTCATTTATCAGGTCACGCGGTGTTTTTTTTACATCATGTTTGTGAGCAATATTTTGTTCGTGCAAGTATTCGTCCAGAATTGGATCATCTTTCACGGAATGAATCAGCATCCCTTCATCGCTTACAATGTGCGTGCTTTCATAGACTTTTATCACATTGCGGAAAAGCTGTATAACACCAAATCCCGTTTTTGCAATAATCGGCACAAAAGGCACTCCGAGCATTCTTCCAAGCGCTTTATAATCGAGTTTATCGCCGCTTTTCTGAAATTCATCGTACATATTCAGCGCAACAATCGTGTGCTGGTGCATATCGATAAGCTGCGTGGTCAGGAAAAGATTTCGCTCCAGATTAGTCGAATCTACCACGTTGATTACTACGTCAGGCATTTCTTCCGCTAAGTATTTCCGTACGTATTTTTCTTCAGGCGAATAAGCCGAAATGGAATACGTTCCCGGTAAATCGACGATGCGAAATTTATATCCATCCTGCTCAAATCGACCTTCTTTCGCATCCACTGTAACGCCGCTGTAGTTTCCCACATGCTCCTTACTTCCCGAAGCGATATTAAAAAGCGTAGTTTTTCCGCAGTTTGGATTTCCCACAAGAGCCACAATTATCTCTTTCCGTTTCTTCAAAGCCAGTTTTCTGAAATCCTCCTCTACGATTGTGTCAACTCCATTTTCAGACTGTAAAGTAAGCAAAGCTTCTTCCTCGCTAATCACTTCAATCAGTTCGGCTTCACTTCTTCGCAGAGAAATTTCGTAGCCCATCACCTTGTATTTCACCGGATCACTGAGCGGTGCTTCCTGCAGCGATTGCACTAGTTTCCCTTTCACGAAACCCATTTCGATAATTCGCTTGCGAAATCCACCGTGCCCGGACACTTTGACGATTGAAGCTTTTTCTCCTTGTTTTAACTCGGAAAGTTTCATTAATTCTTCTCCTGATATTATTAGAGTGCAAAGATAACTATTTAGATTGGTTCTAAATATAAAAAATACTTAAAGTTACGTCGTTAGCTTTGTTTTTGGAATGCAATTCTTAATTTCTAAAAAACAAACAAGGCGAAAAATTCAATTTTCGCCTTGTTTCAATTTCAATAATTATTTAAAAAATCAGAATGTGCTGACTTCCAGCAACTATTCCATATCCATATCGCTTCCATCGTCCATTCCTTCGGAAGATGTTGGGCGTTCTATTTTCTTAGGTCGCATATTACCGAAATTGTAGGTCAAAGTCAGACCAAACATACGTCCGCGACGCTGGTTTTCTGAATATTGATAGAAACCTTCGCCCCAGGTTGTGCCTTTGAAACCGCGGGTGTTGAATATATCTCTCACGTTCAAATTCAAGCTTAATTTTCTGTCGAAGAATGTTTTTCTCAAACCTGCATCCACAGAATATCTGGCGTATCTTTCGCCCTGTGCAAGCAATTCAGAAGAACGGTAATTTCCGGTAACTTGTCCTGAAAATGTTGGTGAAAACATCATATTTGCCATTACACGAGCATCCCAAGAGAAACTTTCTAATTCCGGAAGTTCAAACTTCACATCATCGCGGAATGGGTCCTGATAGGTAGAACCTTTCAGACGATTGTAATACATATTCAGCGTAGAAGTCAAATTCAAAATGCGGAACAATTTATTTCTGGAAATAAGTTCCATACCGAAATCATGTTCTTTGGTCAAGTTCATATACGTGCTTTCCATCTGACCATTTCTCACCAAGCTAACTCGCTCAATATCATCGTCATTGAAACGATAGAAAAGCGATGAACTCAATGTGTGATTATCCCAGGTTTTGATATAGTTCAGCTCGAACGCCGAAGTAATTTCGGGACGCAAAGCCGGATTTCCGTAGCTGATGTTCGTAGAATCGGAATAGTCACGGAACGAGTTAATCATTCGTCCGCGCGGACGGTCAATCCGGCGTGTGTAGTTCAACTGAATTTCCTGATTTTTAGGCAAGGAATACGCAAGATACACGCTCGGGAAAAGTTGGAAATACTTATTCTCAATGGGTTGTTTGCTGTCAGGCGATGGTGCAGGCGTTGTAGTAGAGTGACTTAGGAAATACTCGCCTCGTAATCCGGCTTGTGCCGAAAAATTATTAATCCGAGTTCCATACGTTCCATACAAAGCGTGAATTTGCTCATCGTAATCAAATTTATTGTAGTACGCATTAATTGGCGAATTTAGCAAAAAGTCAAAAGCAGTTGCTTCGCTCAGACGCTCGTTCCAGCGGCTGCTCCAACCAAGTTCCAACCGGTTGTTATCAGTAAATTTCCAGGTAAAATCCGATTTTGCTTCAAATCCGCTGCTGTTTCCATCGGCAATTTGATCTCTATCCTGCCTGTTCGACGGAATTAATTTATCCTCTTGCTGATAACGCTGCATAGATAAATTGGTGTGCTGTGAGTAGATGAAGTTAGTCATCAAATTGGAACCATTTTTATCAAAATCGATTTTATGATAAATATTAAAGTTGCTTCCTTTGTGTTCGTGAGAACCTTTATTGATACGATAATAATCTCTCAAATCCGTATTTGTAGCTCTGTGTTTCAGCAAGTAACTCGTTTCGGTATCCATGGTAGGAGTACCCATGTGCCCCATTCCGCCAATTCCGATGGTGTTTTTATTGTCGATATGATAATCCACTCCGGCACGGAAAAACGTGCCTCCCATAGTAAAACCATTTTTGCTGTTTTGCAGCAATTGAGTTGTATCGCCGTTGTTGTAGTTCAAACGGTCGGTAAAGCCCGTTCCCTGGCTGTTCATGCTTCTGTAACCGATATTGGCATACATATCAAAACGTCCAACGTTGTAATTGATGCTTGCACCAAGGTTGTAACCCGGTTTGCCGCGCTCAATCATTGTTCCCGCCGAAAGACTGCCGTAATAGCCGGCTTTTCGGTTCTTTTTCATCACCAGATTAATAATTCCGGCCGTTCCCTCGGGATTAAATTTTGCCGATGGATTGGTCATAACCTCAATGCTTTCCAGGTTTTCGGCAGGCATTTGTTGAAGAATTTGCGCGCGATTGTCGGCAGTAAGTCCGGAAGGTTTGCCATTAATCCAAATTTCGACGCTTTCATTGTTTCGCAAGGAAACATTTCCGTCGTTGTCTACTTCGATGGCAGGAATATTTTCCAAAACATCCGTAGCGGAGCCACCGGCGGCAGCAATATTTTGATCTACACTAAACACCTTTTTATCAATATCAAAGCGCATTTGCGTGCCTTGCCCAATTACCTGAACTTCCTTTAATTCTTTGGTATTTTCCTTCAAAAGAATATTGCCCAACGTAATTTCCATATTATTCACTTTCAGTTCAGAAAAATACGGTTCGTAGCCCACGAAACTAATTCGAAGTTCGTAAGTTCCGTTGTTGATATTGGAAATATTAAAAACTCCGGCTTCGTTTGTCAATGCTCCTCCAACAGTCTTTTTTGATGTAGGATTGACGATAGAAACAGTAACAAATTCGATTGGTTGCTGCGTGGAAGCATCCACTACCCTTCCCGTAACTGTAACCGCAGCAAAAATTGGAAGAGAAAGAATGGTCAATAAAAATAATACAATCTGTTTTTTCATAAGTTGTTCTTATTTTTCAAATTTTGGTATATCAAAGCCTTTCTGAAATTAATTTATTACGCTTCGATTTTAGTTAATAAAATATAATTTTGAAATAATATCTACATAAAACCGCCACAGTTGAACCAACTGTGGCAGTGTATTCATAGATTTGTTTGATTTATTCAGTTGTATGCGTCTGTTTCGAGCATTCCGAAACAAAACATGTGAGTATATAAGACAAATAAAACGCGTAAAGGTTTAAATAATCGGTAAAAATGTCGGTTATTTGTGTAATTTGTCTTGCATAAAAAAACTACCACGCGTCAAACATGGCAGTTTTTTGTAAAAATTTTCGTTCCAATCTGCTATCTCAACGTATAATTTTCTATTTCCGAAAGAAGCGTTTTTGCGGTGTTGATTTCCAGGAATGTCGTTCCAAAATCACCGCTTCTAGGTCCGCTCAGATAACAGAGAAGATCGTTTTGGCAGATTAATTCTCGGTCAACCAAATTTTGGAGCAAGGTCGCGAAATAATTTTTCTCATCTTCCACCAATTCCTCTTTGTAGTAAGAATAAACGCCGTACGAAAGCGCCAATTCACGTGAAGCACGCTCTTTGTAGCAGAAAGCGATAATCATATCCGAACTGCGATAAGAAGCCAAATAGCGCGCTGTTCGACCACTGAAAGTGTCCGTAATCAGGGCTTTGATGTCGATATTGGCACCGGCTTCGGCGGCTGCGTGCGCCAGGAAAGCAGAAACATCACCGCGACCGTATTCGATTGGAATATCGTTTTCGGGCATTTTGGTACGTTCGGCTTCCAGTGCGATTTTGGACATCGTGCGTACTGCTTCGATTGGATATTTTCCGTAAGCGGTTTCGCCACTCAGCATCAAAGCATCCGTGCGGTAGTAAATTGCATTGGCGATGTCATTCACTTCGGCTCGCGTCGGGCGCGGATTTTCAATCATCGAGTGAAGCATCTGAGTAGCCACAATGACCGGTTTGTGCGCTTTTACACACTTACGGATCAGCTTTCGCTGAATGCCCGGAATGCGCTCCTGCGGAACTTCAATTCCAAGGTCGCCACGAGCTACCATCACGCCGTAGCAATGCTGGATAATTTCATCGATATTGTCAACGCCTTCCTGATTTTCAATTTTGGAAATGATTTTAATCGGGCTGTTGTGCTCATCCAGAATTTCCTGAATATCAATCAAATCTTGTTTTGAACGCACAAAAGAATGCGCGATAAAATCCAAATCCTGCTCAATGGCGAAAAGAATATTTTTGCGGTCTTTTTCAGTCAACGAAGGCAGATTGATACGAACTCCCGGCACGTTCACGCTTTTGCGACTTCCGAGCGAACCATCATTCTGAGCTATACAGGTAAGAAATTCATCGTCCTTGGAAACGACTTTCAGGTCGATTTCTCCATCATCAATCAAAATATCATCACCCACGCGCAGATCACGCACAAAATGCGGATAACTCACGTAAATGCAGTCGTGATTAGAAGTTTGATTGATATCGCCTTTGACTTTGATCATATCGCCCGATTTCAGCTCAATCCGATCGTTTTCAGCAATCGTTGTGCGTACCTCAGGCCCTTTGGTATCAATCAAAAGCGGGATACGGCGACTTACCGCACGAACGTTATTGATGATTTTCATAAATCCTTCTCTGTCCAAATGCGCCGAGTTCATCCGCACCACATTCATCCCTTCTTCGTACAACTGGCGGATAAAATCCACATCACAACGTTTGTCGCTTATCGTTGCAACGATTTTTGTAAATTTTCTTTGTTCCATATATATACTTCGTGTTATTTAGCTATGCTGTTATTTGCGCTTCGCGCGTTAATTGCTTCGCATTATTTGTGCTTCGCACGTTAGTTTGCTTAGCAGTTATTTGCGCTTCGCGCGATATTATTTGTTAGGTATGTTATTTTGTTCCGTTTTGCATCAATTTTTCAATTGAACTGATGAAATTATTTAACTTGATACCAAGTGTGTTATGTTCTTTCAGCAATTCTGTATATGTTTCTTCGTCAATCAGTTTTCTGTTAAATGCTTTTTGAAGGCAAGTTTTGCTTTCGTACAATGAGCCACGTGAAAAATAATAAAAATTTCTCTGATCTTTGAAAGTATTTCTTCCAAATCCTTCCCCAATATTCAGCGACACCGAATCAACCGCACGAACCCATTGTTTACCAACTGTATCTAATTGAAAATAAGTCCATTTCTCAACAATTAGCCAAACCTTTTCTGCTAAACTCATTGACAAATTATAGACTACTAAATCTTCTAACTTCATTATTCTAAAATGCAATTAATAACGTGCGTAGCACAAATAACTATTTAATAACGGATGAAGTCCAAATAACGCGAAGCAACTAACGGACAAAGTCCAAATAACTACTTAACGCAAGCTTGTACGATTGCAATCCAAATCCAACAATGACACCTTTGCAAACTTCCGAAAGATAGGAGTGATGGCGGTATTCTTCGCGGGCAAAGACGTTGGAAATATGCACTTCTACCACCGGCGTGGAAATTCCGCGAACTGCGTCAGCAATAGCGATAGAAGTGTGCGTGTATGCTCCCGCATTCAGGATAATTCCGTCGTAGGAAAATCCGACTTCGTGCAGTTTGTTGATGATTTCGCCTTCCACATTGGATTGAAAATGGCTGAGTTCTATTTCGCTGAATTCAGTTTCCAGTTCGTTGAAAAAACTTTCAAAATCCTGATTTCCATACAATGACGGCTCTCTTTTGCCTAGCAAATTGAGATTTGGACCGTTAATAATGAGTATTTTCTTCATGTGGATAAAATTTTCTGCAAAAATACGAAATTTATACGACTTTGTTGTTATTCCTATTAACAATTGAAATTCTTAACTGTTTATTAATTATCCGCTTTCAATCACATTTTATTTGTATTTTTGCCTCCGAAAATGAAAGTAAAGAAATCCATTTTGCATCTTCTCAAACCCGGAATTCCAAAACGGGCTTTGTTGTTTCTGGCGGGCGTCATGTGGACAATTGCCGGATCGATGCTTCTTTGGCGCGGTGCGATGATGTTTTCCGACAATCCCAAAAACCTGATTATCAAATTGATTTTCAGCGTGATAGTCGGCGGATTTTTTTACTATTTTATGTTTGATAAAATCTCTGCCAAGCACACCAATCGGATAAAATCCTTGCCTTACGAGCGTCCGTGTGCGTTTTCGTTTTTCAGCTGGCGAAGCTATTTAATGATGGCGCTGATGATTTCGATGGGCGTGACTTTACGAAAAACAGGCATTGTGCCAACGGAATATATGGCGCCGTTTTACATTGTAATGGGCACTCCGCTATTGATTTCAGCCATTCGTTTTTATAAAAATGGCATTTTATATCATAAAACTCCTAAAATCACTGACTAACAATGCAATTTCCACTTCAAATTACATTCAAGATAAGCACGATCACAAACGATTTTCGCGTGCATGATGCCGAAGGAAGAGAGCAGGCTTTTGTCCGACAAAAACTTTTCAAACTGAAAGAGGATGTGAGTGTTTTCAGTGACGAAAGCCGTTCCAAGCTCAATTTCAGAATAAAAGCCGACCGCTGGCTCGATTTTTCGGCTACTTACCGTTTTTTTGATGCCCGGGAAAATGAGATCGGTAGAATTGTGAGGCAAGGTTTTAAGTCGCTCTGGAAAGCTTCGTACCAAATTTACGATGAAAAACTTCAAGCCGATTTTTCTATCAGCGAAGATAATCCGTTTGTAAAAATAATGGATGGCATTTTTGGCGATTTGCCTTTAATCGGGCTGTTTTCAGGCTATTTTTTCAATCCATCCTACATCATTACACGTCCTGACGGCATAGCGATTGCACGTTTAAAGAAAGAGAAATCATTTTTTGGAAGACGATTTTCTGTGCAGAAATTATCGGAATTTGAAAGTGGCGAAGAAAACCGGCTTGTTCTCGGTCTGATGATGATGATCTTACTGGAACGAAGCAGAGGCTAATTTTATCCAATAAATTTACTCAAAATCATGTCAAGAAACACTCCTCGCAGAAAAGAAGACATAGGCCGATCGCCTTATGAAATGGTTTTCAGAGGTCAGAAAAAAATTGACCACACCAGCATGTTTGTGATTGATTACAGTCTAAATTCGCTGAATGAAACTGAAATCAACGACACAGCCGATTTGGTGCCTTTTTTCAAATCAAAAACCACTACATGGCTGAATATAAACGGATTGGACAATGTTGAACTGATGGAAAAACTGACTTCCACCTACGGGATTGACAGTAATATCATGGCCGATATTATGAACCCTTCCATTCGTCCCAAAGTGCAGGAATTTGAAAATGGTTTGTTTATTACGCTCAAAATGCTACAAATCAACGAGAAAAACAAGCTTTCCGTGGAGAATTTGAGTTTGCTTGTGATGGATAAATTTGTGATTTCATTTCAGGAAGCGGGAGGCGATGTTTTTGACCCAATACGCGAGCGCATCCGCAAACACAAAAGCAAAATCCGAACCGGAGGCGCTGATTATCTGGCTTTTGCACTTCTTGACGTGGTGATTGACAATTATATTTATATTCTCAGCCTGCTCGGTGAACGCATTGAAAGTCTGGAAAATCGGATGACCAGTTCGTTCAACAAACAGATGCCCGTGGTAATTAATAATTATAAGCAGGAACTGAATTTCTTGCGGAGAAGCATCAAGCCAGCTCGCGAAATGATCTTAACGCTGGCAAAAATGGAAACAGAATTTATCCAGAAATCGAACCGCATCAACTATAAAGAACTGCAAGACAACATCA
>CAZCIU010000013.1:37082-53628 GCA_964498765.1 uncultured Paludibacter sp.
GAATTTATCCAGAAATCGAACCGCATCAACTATAAAGAACTGCAAGACAACATCAACGAAGCCAACGAACTTGCCGACAGCTACCGCGAAATGCTATATGATTTACTGAATATTTACCACTCATCTGCCACTACCAGACTGAACGACATCATGAAATTACTGACCATTATCTCGGTGATTTTCATTCCTTTAACTTTTATCGTGGGCGTTTACGGAACGAATTTTGAATTTCTGCCCGAGGTAAAATGGCGTTACGGATATTTTGCCATGTGGGGCGTGATGATTGTTGTGGCCGGATTTATGGTTTGGTATTTTAGGAAGAAAGATTGGTTTTGATTTTTTCACGAATTACACTAATTTTGGCGAATTAACGCGAATTTATTTCTGCGTAAGATTAACGGATAGGAACAAAACGGCGAGTTGGGTTGTTTTAGGGGAAGTAATTGATTTTCTAACCCATCCCCCTGCGGGTACTTCCCTTTATCAAAAGGGGACATTTAGGACTGCACAAATGAATTATCCCTTTTATTCCGAAAACTTTCGGGAAGGAGATGTCCAAAGACAGAGGGTTAGAAAGACACAATCAATCTAAAAATTCGTATAATTCGTTTTAATTCGCGTAATTAGCTAAAAAAAATGACATTCACACCATCTAAACCCAATCAAATTGGGATTTTTCATATTTACGACATTGATCTGAAAGAGATTGTTGAGTTTATCGACTGGCGGTTTTATTTCCTCGCGTGGCGACTTTCCGGTCGGTACGAGGGCATCGAAAAAGTGCATAATTGCCAGTCGTGCCACGCAGAGTGGTTGCTTGGTTTTGAAGAAAAAGACCGTCCGAAAGCCGAGGAAGCGCTGAAACTTTTCCGCGACACGCAGGAAATGCTTCGGGATGTGGTGGAAAATAAACGACTGAAACTAAATGCGGTTTATTCTATTTTTCCGGCTTATTCTGAAAACGACAACATCGTCATAGAGGCCGATACAGGCAAAATCACTTTGCCAACACTTCGTCAGCAGAAGCCGTCTGCCGATGGATTTTGCTATTCGCTTTCTGATTTTCTGGCAGAAGAAAATGATTATATCGGCGCATTTGCCAATACGGTGCTGGGAACTGAAAAAATGGCGAAAGAATTTGAAAAAGACGATGATGTATATAAATCGATTTTGATAAAAACACTCTCTGACCGTTTGGCGGAGGCAACTGCCGAGTGGCTTCACTGGAAAGTGCGGAAGGAATTTTGGGGCTATGCTCCGGACGAAGATTTGAGCGTAGAAGATATGCTGAAAACACAGTACAAAGGCATTCGTCCGGCAGTGGGCTACCCTTCTTTGCCCGATCAATCCATCATTTTCGAGATGGACCGGATATTGGAATTTAATAAAATTGGCATTTCGCTGACTGAACACGGTGCTATGTTCCCGAACGCATCAGTTTCGGGGCTGTATTTTGCCCATCCGATGTCGCGCTATTTTATGATTGGAAAAATCGACGACGAGCAACTCAACGACTACGCTAATCGGAAGGGAAAAACCGTGGATGAGATTAGGAAGTGGATGAGTGCGAATTTGTAAAGAGCCAGCCCCCTAAATCCCCCAAAGGGGGACTTTTAAATGAGTGAAATTAATAAAATGGTGAGGAAGTTTACATTTTCTACATCTAAAATTCTGATGTCTGACATCTAAAAGTCTTAGATCTAAATGTCTTGGTTCTTAAAGTCTGACATCTAAACATCAATCAAATGAAATATCTGTTTTTTATAGTTATACTTTTGCTTTGGTTGGCACTGGTGGCTTATACGTTTAACCGTGGTAATCAGGCGTTTTCATCGGTTCCGGCGGTTCGTTGGGTGTATCTTTCGTTGATGGCAATTTCATTTTTGTCATTCTTTGCCGGATTTTTTCTGAATGAATTTTTTCCGCCAACGCTCGGGAAATTCATTAGTTTTATCGGATATAGCTTTATTATTTTGTCTGTTTACCTGTTTTTCTCGTTTCTGATTATTGATATTGTCCGTTTGCTTAATCATTTTCTGCATTTTATTCCTGATGTGGCAAAATTCAGAACGTGGTCGGGGATTTTTATTTTCGGGGCAATTATCGCTGTGATGTTTATCGGAAATATCAAGTTTAACAATCCCCAAGTGGTTAATCTTGACATCCAATCTTCCAAAACTTTGCAAAACAAGGAGGTAAAAATAGTGGCTGTGAGCGATATTCACCTCGGTACTTCCATTGACAAAAAGCGACTGAAAAAGTATGTGGAGCTGATAAATTCCCAGCATCCGGATATGGTGGTTATTGCGGGAGATTTGATTGATCGCTCGCTGAAACCCGTTGTGGCACAGCGAATGGACGAGGAGTTACGCCAATTACGAGCACCGCTCGGCGTCTTTGCGGTGGAAGGAAATCACGAGCATTTCGGTGAAGGAGGAAAGGCAATTACCGACTTTTTCAAACAAGCAAATATCACGCTTCTCCAAGATAGCGCCGTGTTGATTAACGATGAATTTTACCTCGTTGGTCGGGAGGATCACATCAATCACAATCGACTGTCTATTAACCAAATTGTCAGTCAAACCGATACGACAAAACCGCGTATTTTACTTGACCATCAGCCATACAATTTACCCGAAGCCGAACAAAATCAGATTGATTTTCAGTTTTCAGGGCATACGCACAAAGGGCAGTTTTTCCCGATTAATCTGGTGGTAAATATGATTTTTGAGCAAGGCTACGGCTACCTCCAAAAAGGCAATACACATTATTACATCTCTTCCGGCTTGGGAATCTGGGGACCGCAATACCGGATTGGAAGCCAGAGTGAAGTAGTGGTGGTGAAGTTTAGGTATTAGCCCCCACCAAACCTCCCCCACAAGGGGAGGCTTACTTATTCCATCATCTTATCCACTCTTACAAACTCATACCCTCTGGTTTTCAACTCTTTAATTAAATCATCCAACCGATTGTATAGCTTATCTTTGCGAGCAGGGTGAGTGCCTATGTGGATTAAGAGCAGAAATCCGTTCAGCGTATTTTCCGCTTCGTATAGCAGGATATTATTATAAATTGTTTCGGAAGAGCGGTAATTTTTCATGTCCGGCGTGGTGTAATCTGCATTGGAACCGGTTCCGGGAGTAAAATTCACAATCTGAACATCCATTTCCTTAGTCCAGTCGCTGATTTGCCGATTGTACCACTCATAAGGCGGAATAAAATAGCGAGGTTCATCGATTTTCAAGCCAATTTTTTCCATCGCCAGATAATTGTCTTTCAGATCTTTTTCAAAAATCTCTTTGGTTACCAATGTTTTCGTTCGCTCACTCCAATCATTGTACAGCAAATGTTTATCGGAATGAGGTGCCATGTAATGTCCCTCTTTTTGAAGTTTCAGGGAAATTTTCGGATATTTTCGATAAAAATCTCCTGTCAGAAAAAAGCTCCCTTTTATATCGTTTTTCTTCAATGTTTTGGTAATATCATTCGCTCCATCGGCAAATTCATGTCCGGTAAAAACCAGCGCAATTTTCTTTTCACTTGGATTTCCACGTTCAATTCCGCCCAAAACCACCTTCTTTGCATTTGCCTTACTACTCAGATAACCAAGATAATACGTGAGCGAAGCGGTGCCATCCATCGTGGGTTCGTTGGTGGAATAATCGGCAAAATCATCGTGATACACTACATAATCCGACTGAAAATCGGCATACATATCCTCATTTGCCAGATGAACGCCCCGCAACGACCTGAAAATCGGTGCATAAATCGGTCCATCCACAATTCCACCGGTGATAGGATAATTCCGCAATTTTGTAAAAGCAGAATGTGGATCGCTCGGCGTATCGCCGTGTGCCGGATAGTCCACAATCATGCCTGTTCCCCACGGATTGACGCCGAAAAGCCAGTCGCGCATGGCAGTTTCCATTTCCAGAAAACTATCATCGCCGGTCAGTTCGTGATACAATCGGCACTGCGTAATCAGACCTACGGTCAGGTTGTTGGAGCACCAGATAAACGGCACGCCATTCATGAAAGCATCGCCTTCGGCACGGTCTTTCACGCGTTGCAAACCGCTCCGCATATTCCGGATAAATTCCTTACTCACGCGGGAATTTGCATTTTGTTTTGCCAAATGATAATGCCCCAAATTCACAAAAGGATACCACTGGTAATGGCGCGCCGAATCGGCGCCCATCCATGGCGTAACGGGTTCCAACCGACCATAATTCACTGCTTGATTGAGGTTATCGAGTGATTTTGTCAAAGAAAAAATTTCTGCTCCCGCCAGCGTCATATCATCCGCCCAGTTGTCTTCTTCGTAAAAATAAGGCGACACACAGCATGCCGTTTGGCAAACGCCCGGATTTTCCATCCCTTTTTGGTAAGCATCTTTGGCTTTTTGCTCAATGATTTTTGAAAATTCGGGATAATATTTAGCCAAAACTTTGGAACCTAAGGCGAAAGAGGAAGCATATTTTCCCAATGTAGAGGCCAATCCGGTGCTTCGGTTTTTATTTTCACGAAGTCCCTGCGGTTTCGGACTGCAAAAATAAACCGGGCGATAACTGCCTGCACCCCAGCCGTAGTCGACTTTTTGTTCTGACGGGATGGTCATCCCGATGTGGTCACGGTCATCCGCCAACTGATTGAAATAGGTGTCCTTGTCCGGGTTCATTTTCACGAGCCAATCCAAACCCCATTTTGCCTCATCCAAAATGTCGGGAATGCCGTTTGCACCTTCGTTTCCGTTGGCATCGTACTTATCTCCGAAAGAATTTGGGTATTGCGTGTACGCGAAAAGCATTTGATAAACGGCATTGGCAGAAGTAGTTACGTACTGCAAATAATCTGACGCATCGTGCCAACCGCCGACGGTATTGTAATAAAGTCCATCGCGCTTTCCTTCCGGATCACCCACCGTAATTCCATCGTGCGTATGGCAGCTATCTTTTATAAAAGGATTGTATCCGCAACGTTGCTGGCGCATGTATTTCAGCGGAATTTCAGCTGCTTCGGCATAAATATCATTGCCGATTTTGAATGGAACCGACGAAATATCGTTTACTTTGATGATGTATTTTCCCGGAAGTTTGAAGTCAGAAAAATCCAACCGTGCGGAGGTCTGAAACGCTGGCTGTTTGCCGGTTTGGCGTACTTTATTGCTGGAATAAATCACTCTGTTGGATTTTTGGTCGATGATATCAAATTCGGAGATTTCATCTGCCGTTTTACTTACCCAAACGGCTACTTTTACATCGTCTTCCAGGTAACCAATTTGGTTTACACGTATCCAGGATTGCGCATTTGAAACAAGTGAAAAGCAAAATATTAGCGTCAGAAGTGCGGTCGTTTTCTTCATGATAAAAAAGTTTTCTTGGTTCGTTTTGCAAGTTAGAAAACTTTTCCCAAATAAATAAATCTTTGGCAAAAAAAATGGCTATTGTAAATATCGCCATTCATTTTTCTATCTTTTTTTCTTAAAAAACTCCTTTATCAATGCACTGCATTCTTCTTCGAGAATTCCTGAAACGACTTCGGTTTTCGGATGAAGTGCATTTGGAGCGAAACGGGTGAAACCACGTTTTTCATCGGAAGCTCCGTACACTATTTTACTGATTTGAGACCAGCCAAGTGCGCCTGCACACATTACGCAAGGTTCCAAGGTGACAAACAACACGCAGTCGGTCAGGTATTTTCCTCCTAAAAAATTTGCTCCGGCGGTGATTGCCTGCATTTCAGCGTGAGCGGTAACGTCGTTGAGTGTTTCAGTAAGATTATGCCCGCGAGCAATTATCCGGTCACCACAAACCACCACGGCTCCCACCGGAACTTCATCCCGCTCAAAAGCACGATGCGCCTCGTCCAAAGCCTGACGCATGTACTTAATGAGTTCCGAGTTTTGAGTTTCGAGTTTCGAGATGTCTTTACTTCGTGCTTCGTGCTTCATTCTTCCTTCTCAATTACACATCTTCCTCTACCACCAGATTATCAATGATAAACCCTTGACGTTCAGAGGTATTTTTACCCATGTAGAACGATAGTAAATCCTGTACCGCATCTTCTTTGCGCAGTTTTACTTGTTCCAGGCGTATGTCTTTTCCGATAAAATTCTTGAATTCATCCGGTGAAATTTCTCCCAACCCTTTAAATCGGGTGATTTCGGGATTTGCTCCGAGGCTTTTTATCGCATCCAGACGCTCTTCTTCCGAATAGCAATAGCGCGTTTCTTTTTTATTCCGCACACGGAAAAGTGGCGTTTGAAGTATGTGAACGTGACCTTTTTTGATCAAATCCGGGAAAAATTGCAGGAAGAAAGTAATCAAAAGCAGGCGAATGTGCATTCCGTCCACATCGGCATCGGTAGCAACAATCACTTTATTATACCGCAATCCTTCGATGCCATCCTCGATGTTCAGCGCCGCTTGAAGCAAGTTGAATTCTTCGTTTTCGTACACCACACGCTTAGTTAATCCAAAGCTATTCAGCGGTTTACCACGAAGACTGAAAACTGCCTGCGTATTTACATCGCGGCTTTTGGTGATGCTTCCGCTCGCCGAGTCGCCCTCGGTGATGAAGATTGACGAATTTTGCATCAGCGCATTTTTCGTTTCATCTTTCACAGGCGTATCGTTGAAATGGTAACGGCAGTCGCGCAGTTTTTTATTGTGAAGGCTTACTTTTTTGGCACGTTCGCGAGCTTGTTTTGTCACTCCCGCGATAGCTTTACGCTCTTTTTCGGCTTCCAGAATTTTTTGGTTCAGAATTTCAGCCGTTTCAAGATTTCGGTGCAAATAGTTGTCAAGCTCCCGTTTTACAAAATCGTTGACAAATTTATTGACCGTAATTCCATCTTTTGAAATGACGCTGGAACCCAGTTTTGTTTTTGTCTGACTTTCGAAAACGGGCTCCTCCACGCCGATTGCAATCGCCGCAACAACTCCGCCGCGAATGTCAGCCAAATCCATGTTTTTATTGTAAAATTCCTTGATTGTACGTCCAATCGATTCGCGGAATGCACTTTGATGCGTGCCGCCCTGCGTAGTGTGCTGACCGTTTACAAATGAATAATATTCCTCACCGTACTGATCCACGTGCGTGATAGCAATTTCGATATCTTCGCCTTTCAGATGAATGATTGGATACAATGCTTCGGAAGTCAAGTTTTCATTCAGCAAATCAGTCAAACCATTTTTCGAAAACAGTTTTTTACCGTTGAAATTAATCGTCAAACCTGTATTCAAATAGGAATAATTACGAAGCATCGTTTCGATAAATTCCTCGTTGTACACATAGTTTGGGAACATCAGCTGATCCGGCTCGAAGAAAGTATAAGTTCCGGTTTCATTTTTTGTATTTGGAATTTCTTCCTCAGAAATCAGCACTCCTTGCTTGAAAATAGCTTTTCTTCCTTTTCCTTCACGGTAACTTTCAACCGTAAAATTGATAGAAAGCGCATTCACCGCTTTGGTTCCGACGCCATTCAGTCCGACCGATTTTTTAAATGCCTGAGAATCAAATTTTCCACCTGTATTCATAATGGAAACTGCGCGCACCAAGCTGTCCAAGGGAATTCCACGACCGTGGTCACGCACATGAACTGCGCCATCATTTACTTTTATTTCAATGACTTTCCCAAAACCCATGCGAAACTCATCTATCGAGTTGTCAATCACCTCTTTGAGCAGAACGTAAATCCCATCATCGCTGTGCGTTCCATCGCCCAACTTCCCAATGTACATCCCCGGACGGCGGCGAACGTGTTCTAATCCCTCAAGTGTTACAATATTATCATCACCGTAAATCACTTCCACATTTTCTATATCTTTAATCTCTTCCATATTGTAAAATTCTGTCCTAATAATTTTTGTTTTATTGACGACGCTTAATCGCCTGTGTTTTATCTTGTTATCCAGCTTTCAGGATTCAGCATCGTTCTTTCGTTATAAATCTGAAATAAAAGTTCGGCTTGCCCGCTTTCGCTGTCGGTATAGATTTTTCCTAAAGTATCTTTGGCAGAAACTCTTTGTCCTTTTTGAACATAAACCTGCGATAAATTTCCATAAATCGAACGATAATTTCCATGCGTCACAATCACCGCTCTACCCGATCCCGGAAGTTCGAAAACCAAACTCACCTCGCCCTCAAACACTGCTCTTGCATTGGTTCCGGCAGGTGCACGGAAGAAAGTTCCCTTGTTATTCACCTGAATATGTTTCAATTCCGGATGCGGATGAACCCCAAATTTTCCGCTTATGTAGCCTCTATCCACCGGCCAAGGCAAACGACCTCTGTTGGATGCAAAATTTCCAGTAAGCAATTGCTCTTCGCGAGTTTCTCTGGAAACCGGTTCTCTAACGGTTGGCGTTGAAATTGTCGGTTTTGCCTCTTGTTTTGGCGTTTCAGTTTTCGTTGCAGGCTGATTTTGAGCAACTTCAGTAGTTTTAGCAGGCGTACTGGTTCCGGCTTTCTGTGCTGCGCGAGCTTCTGCCAGTTTTTTCTCTTCCAGTTTCTTTTTTGCTTCGATTTCTGCTAATCTGCGTTTTTCCTCTGCAGCTTTTCTACGCGCTTCCTCCGCTCTTCTTCTGGCTTCCGCTTTTCTTACTTCCTCCTCAATCGCCAACTGAATTCTGCGGTCAATTTGATCGCGTCTTTTCTGGTGATTTTTGTATTGTTCAAGCAGTTTTTTCTCTTCTTTTTGAAGTCCGGCAAGGAAAACTTTCTCCGATTTTTCGTCTTTTTGAAGCTTTGCAGCCTCAACTTCTTTGGCTTTCAGTGCTTCCACTTTTGCCAATTTATTTTTATCCAAACTGTCGGCTTTCAGATTTATAAGCTGCTGAACTTTTTCAATCTGCCTAACTTGTCCTTTTTTATATTCCGAAAATTCCTGTAAATATCTGACCCTACGGAGCGACTGGTCAAAATTCTTTGCAGAAAGCAAAAACATCATTTTCGAATACGAATTCCTGTTTGATTGCGACTTTCTAATCAATCGAGCGTAGTCATCCTTTAGTTTTTTAAGCTCTTCTTCGAGTTTTATTTTCTGACTGGTCAAACTCGTAATATTTCTGTCGAGAACACTAATTTCTGTGTTGTAATTCGTAATCAGGCTTTTCCGCTCTTTGAGGTGCTTTTTTAGCACGTTCAGCTTATTCAACGAAGATTTTTCGTTTTTCTGCGTTTGCTTGAGCAGTTTGTCGGTTTCCTTGATGCGCCCTTCGATTTCCTTACGCTGTTTTTTCAGTGCATCCACAGACTGAGCCGCAGCAGGTAAACTCACAGCAGTAAGCAAGCAAATTACGGTAAAAATATGTACTAATTTTCTTTTCATGAGTTAAAATTATTTTCGCTCAATTGTTAAGGATATTCGCCGTGGTTTTCTATTATTTTCTGAAAAAAGATCGGATATCACCCTGGCTATATCGCTCCAAATTAATCGGTTCCATGTTGAACGGCTTATCAAACAATATCTCTTCCATAGTAAAATAAAAAGCGGTTTTATTCGACGCGTTACTCGCATCAATCTTGATTTTTTCTGGAAAAAGCACGCCGTCAAAATTCTTAAAATCCGCGTATTTTGTCGTCATTACATTTTCATTATCCTTCGCTCCCATCATTATTTCAATGATACGAACCAAAGACAAATCGATGCTAACTTCCTCATTTATATTGTAATTGTGCAATTGAAGAACGTTTTTCTTATTTTCATCTTTCCACACAAAATCATCTGCTTGAATAATAGTTTTTCCGGGTACAAACATCCGATTGCTAATCAGCGACTGCACACCTTCAAAATTGACAATCACGCCCAAAGTATTGTTAAAAATGGAATAATTGCTTTCGTAGTAGGTTTTATTTGGTTTGTCAACTAAAATCAGCGACTTCGGCGTCATTTCCAGTTTAAATAATTCAACTCCGAAAAATGGCTGAATGGACAAATGAATAGCCGAATCACTCACGATTTTGCAAGTGGCTTTTACATCCAATTGACGGCCTTTGAAGTCCACGTAAACAGACATTTTTTTCACATGCGCACGGGTGAATGCAGGCTGCGCTTCCTGCAACTTTTGTATCATTTTATCCGGTGATAAATCGTGCGAAACTGCAATCGGCTCCGTTTTTCCCGATTCGGGTTTTGTGGCAGATTTTGTCGTTTTACAAGCAGCAAAACTGATTGCCAAAAGAGCGATTAATATTATTTTGATTGAATTTTTCATTGTTTGCGTAGTTAAATTGTTGAGTAGTTGAATAATTAACTTTTCAACTTGATTAATTTATTTTTCTTCTTTTTCAATTTTAGCTTTTATTTCATCGCCATTTTCTGCAATTTCTAAGGCTTTTTTCCACATTTCCAAGGCTTTTTCTTTATTTCCAAGAGCAGAATGAATATCGCCACTATGTTCATAAATCACTTCAGAAACTTCGTCAGCTTTCATATTATCCACCGCTTGGTCAATGTAAATTCTTGCCAACGTGAGATTGCCTTGTTTGTAAAAAATCCACGCATAAGTATCCAAGTACGTGCTGTTAGTTGGCTCTAATTCAACTGTTTTAGCACTGAGACGTTCGGCTTTTCGCAAATCCAAATCTTCTACCGACAGATAATAGGCGTAATTATTCATCACGTAAATATTGGCAGAATTAAGTTCCAGAGCTTTCTCGTAATTTTCAAAAGCCTTTTCCTGATTGCCTTGCTGATGATAAATATCGCCGATTTGACCGTAAAAATTACTCAAGACCAAACCATTGGCAGAACTGCTAAGATTTTTCAGCGCTTCCTGATTGACTTCCAAGGCTTTATCAAGATTATCTTGCTGAAAATAAGCCATGGAACGATAAAAATAAAATTCCGGAACTTCCGGCAATTCGACCATTGCGCGCTCGGTAAGTTTGAGAATGCCAACCGTATCTTCCCGCTCAGCCAAAACTTGCAAGGACGTTTTCCAGGCTCCTTCGTTTTTGGGATTGATATTAATTACGCTTTCTAATTCATCCAACGCCTCATCCACTCTTTTCTGATTCATGAGAAAATGCGCGTAGTAAGCATGTGGCATTTCGTTGAGCGGATACATCTCAATCAGCATTTTGAAAAGGTCTTCCGTTTCGTCAATTTTCTTTGAATCAGCCATAAGCTGATCAACGTACTGCGCCAAAACATCCATTTTCGTTTCAGCAGGCAATTCCGGATTTCTCAAAGCCGAATAAATAGCATCCACAGCCTTATCCGGCTCATTTTGAAGCTTATAATAATTGGACAATGAAACGTAAACGTATGGATTATTCGGATCTACTTTGAGCACTTGCTGATAAATCTCAAATGCCTTTTTCATCTGTTTCTGATCCATGTAAATGTCGCCCAGAAGTATCTGATAGCGTGTTTCCTGCGGATATTTTTGTACCAATCGTCGGATTTCATCTATCGCTTTATTTTCTTTATTCAGCATCGCGTAGAGCTCAAATTTCTCCAAAGAAAGATACTGATTAATTCCGGAGTAAACTTCCAGTTGATTAAGCGCATCGATGGCTTTATCAAATTGTCCGGTCTGGCGATAAAGCGATGACAGCATTGAATACACTTCGTCTCGTTTCGGGTAGCGTTTTTTCAGATCCTGCACCTGCTCAATGGCCTTATCATACTGCTCACGTCCGGCAAGCAAGGAAATATATTGCAGTCTGTACCACCAGTTATTCGGATCTGCCACAACAGATTTTTTGAATGCTTCCGTAGCTTCCGCTGCGCGATTCATGCGAGCGTAGAGATAGCCGATTTCGCTTTGTACGGCTGCATTTGTGGAATCAATCTCCAGGCAAATACGCAATGCATCCAGCTGAGCATCTGCCTGCTGAACGTCTTTTAGTCGCTGCGCTTCAAAAAAATAGTAATCAAATCGCGCTTGTTCTTCAGCACTTAATTGATTAATTGGAGTTTGGGTTTTCTGCGAAGCAAGATTAGCTGACAGCAGCAAAAAAATCGAAATCAGTATAAATTGAATGTATTTCAATGTCTGTTTTTTATTAAAATTTTATAGAATAAAGCCGGAAACGAGGGTTTTGTATGATTTACGTTCTTCCTGTATGCCCAAATCCTCCGGCGCCTCTGTCGGTCACATTAAGTTCATCAACTTCGATCCACTCTGCTTGTTCGTGCTTCGAAATCACCATTTGACAAATCCGCTCTCCATCATTCACAACGAATGTATCATTGGACAAATTAACCAAAATCACACATATTTCACCGCGATAATCGGCATCGATAGTTCCTGGAGAATTTAAAACAGTTACTCCTTTTTTCACAGCCAAGCCGCTACGAGGGCGAATTTGTGCTTCAAATCCCTGCGGAAGCTCAATGTAAATACCTGTAGGTATCAATTTTCGTTCCAAAGGTTTTAGTGTAACCGGAACGTCGATATTAGCTCTCAAATCTACTCCGGCGGATTGTAATGTGGCGTATTCCGGAAGTGGGTGCTTGGATTCGTTAACAATTTTAATTTTCATCTGAATAATAGGTCTTTAGTGCGTTTTTGTTAAATAGTTTTGTTTTTTACTTTAACTTACAAAGTTACAATTTTTATTTGAAATTGATTTCTGAAATTAATCATAAAATGCTAAAAAACTGTCAATAAAGGTTCTATCTTTGCACGATATTATTTTTTAACTTTTAATCAAATAATAAATTAAATTTTATCAAAAAGAATCAGTCTGTTCGTTAAAATATTTATTTGACGTTCAAAATGAAAGTTTTTTTGATAAATATGTAAAATTATCATAGTTAATTTATATATTTGCTTATTGAACCTATTCTTAACAACCACTAGTTTTAATGACCTCTGTTACCAATATTATCATTGCAAACGGTAGTTTTTGGATACCTGTTTTGTTTGGATTCTTGTTTTTGAGATTGCCGCCTCCCAATAAAAAGCTGGCAGGCGATTACAAGAAGATAAAATATTTTTTGAGTGGAATCTATTTATTCTACGCACTTATTTCGTTAATCGCTCTAATAATTAATAAAGATTTCAACTTTGATATCACAATCCGACTTTTTGTTCCGCTGATTGCAATTTTTCACATTGTGCTTTTTTCACATGTTAATATTCTGCTGATTAATAAACCGAATTTTTCTTCCAAAATGCTTTCCAGAGCACTTACAGTCTGTTTTTTGTTCAGTTTTATTTATCTTGTTGTTTTTTTTAATGAAAATTTTAACCCTTACTACAGAGGCGCATATTACGCCATGTACATTCTACTGCTTATTCTAACAGTCATATTTACAATACAATTTTTCAAATATTATAAAAGATTTAAGCACGCACTGGATAATTTTTACTCGGAAACATCACATAATCATCTAAAATGGGTATATGTTTCTCAGATTTTGGTAGTGATTACAGCAGGAACTGTATTTCTTACTACGATACTACCGGATTATGCGATGATTGCATTTATGACAATTACGCTAGCGTTTTATACTTATTATGCAATCAGACTTATCAGATTTAACTTTAGTACGGCATATCTTGATTTTGGGACTGACGAAAATGACCATTTTTTAGAGGAAGATGATGAAATCTCTGATGATGCAAAAGAAAATAATGACAAGCCTATTTCGCTTTCCTTTATTGAACTGGAGGAAGCTGTGGAAGAATGGGTTGCTTCTAAAAAATATCTGGAAGTTGACACAACTATTATTTCTGTTGCAAACGAACTGAACACAAACAGAACATATTTGTCCAATTATATTAATAATTACAAACAACAAACTTTCAAGGAATGGATTTCGGAATTGAGAATTGAAGAGGCTAAAAACCTGCTAATCAGCGAGCCTCATCTATCCATCAGTGAAATAAGCATGAATGTAGGCTTCACTGATAAAAGTAATTTTGGACGAAATTTCTCGAAGCTGACAGGAAAGACACCATCTGCCTGGCGTGCTGAAAATAAAAACAACTTAACCCAACAGAATGAGTAAAAAACACAAATACATCGCTTATAATAAAGCAAGATATGTGATTTTGTTGGGACTGGTACTTCTCGCCTTTATTGCTTGTCAAAATAGAAAAGACAATTACCCAGCAACGCTATCAAGAGCAATTGCATTGTTTTACGAAGAAAACTACAATGATAGCATAATCACTATTCTTAGTGATTCATCATATATTAATTCTATTGAAAGAATTAAAAACCTTCAGGATTTATCAAATATTTTTATTGCCGCAGCATTTTGTGAAAATGGAGAAACAACTGAAGCTCGAGAAATTTTCAACTCCATAAAGCCAAATAACAATGATAAAAAGCTGATGTATTACTACAACAGCATCAAATCGCTGATTGAATTCAGAAGTTTCGATATCTCTAAATCATACAAATCACTGATCTCCATTATCGATTACACTCCATATGATGATCGAGCTCATGCTTTGAACCAAAGACTGCTAGGCAGAATTATGACAAATTATTCTGATTTCAAAAATGCACTTTATTGGTATCTGCAATCAAACAGAAGCTTTGAAAAAGCAGGATTGAAAAAAAGCATTGCTGTAAATAATAAATTCATTGGATTTGTTTGTGTTGAATCAGGTAACTATAGCGATGCAGAAAACTACCTGAAAGCATCGGAGCAAACATTCATAGAATATAAAGACAATGCGGAACTTTTTTATGTATATGTTATTTTAACAGATATATTCATCAAAAAAAACGATGTAAAAAACGCAAAACTATACCTGGATAAAGCAATTTTAACCTACGAAAAAGTGCAAGACACCCAAATGTATAGCTATATATTACTTAATCAAGCTGAAATTGAAAAGTTAAATGGGAATTATACAAAATCACTGGAAAGTTTTCAAAACATACTAAATCTTGGTGCCGGTTATTACAACTCAACTCGCGTGAGACAAATTGCCTACATCAACCTGACACAGATTTACAACAAACTAAACCAGCCTGAAAAAGCACATGAATATGCCAATGCTGCGCTGGGAACTATTGTTGGCAATACCAGAAATGATTTGAAATACAAAATATACTATGAATTAGCTAAATCTTATACACATACTGAACCAGCAAGAATGGGCGTTTTGATGGATTCTGCGCTGATTTATCTAAATCAATTTCATAGAAATCAGTCGGTAGATCTTATCAAAATGTATAACATTCAGCATGAACTTCATGAAGCTTATCATAAAGCAGAAAAACTTCAAAAATCCGGAAGAACGCATGAAATTGTTTCTATAGTGGCTGGAGTTTTCCTGACTTTTATTGCATTTGTTGCATTCAGAATTTCGGCTATCCGTAAAGATAAAAACAAGGCACTTTTCGAGCTGGTTAAGAAAAATCTAAAAATTCTGGAAGAAGAAAAGGTTTCAAAAAAACTTCTTCAGGAAAAACTCGTCAATAAGTCAACTAAAAAGAAACCACTGGACGAAGAGAAATTCAATGCTATTTACGAAGAATTTATCAATTGGCTTGAGAAAGACAATAATTACATGATAAAGGATATAAATCTGGAATACGCAGCTAAAGAAATTGGCACTAATCGTGACTATCTATCCAAGGCCATCAGTGAGAAAAACACCCGTTTCCATGAAATAATCAATAAATATCGAATTGAAGAAACGATTAACATTATCACAAATGTGAATGACAAAAGAAGCAAATACAACTTTGTACATATTGCTGCTGAGGTTGGTTTCAACTCTCAATCCGTATTTATCGAAGCATTCAGAAAACACACCGGAATGTCACCAACTCAGTTCAAAGAGCACTTCCAAGCCCTTAACAACGAAACAAACTAGGTTTAATATTTCTGACAATATTAAACCTTAAACATCTCTTTTCAATTTTTCACTACTCCTATATTTATAGCATATCTTTCCAAAGATTTGTTTTTACATCACGTAAAAATCATCTATTTAGAACAGTTGATTCATTGAATAATAAACCAACTCTCTCTTATACTCTTTCTCAACAAGTCATTCTTTTTCTGTTTCACAAATAAATAAATTAGCACTAAATAACCTGTGATTTATAAATCGTTGATACAGGTTTTGTAAACGACAATTCCAATTAAAAGCTCAAATATCTATGCAAAAAAATTCAATATTTATGTAATTTGCACACTTTTTGCGAGGCTGATTTTGAAGCTTATTTTTACAATTTATTAATAGAACCAGAATTAATTTTATCAAAATATATAACAATAAAATCAATCTGATTTAAAGTATCAACTATCAATTTTAATCACATGTTTAATCAGAGTATCATTATAGACAACATAAAAACACTTATAGATAAAAGCAATAAGAGAATTATTTTTCAGTTATTCAACATGCTTTATTTTATATTTATTAACATTTATTATTTTTTTGTTAATTTAAGATAACATTCTACTTTACTGTTTTTTATGATTTTGAATTGTTCAATTCAAAATAGAATAAAATTATATTTTTAACTTATTTTTACTATAAATTTATTATTTCCGGGTTCATATTAACATAATTTGAATTGAACAATTCAAACAACAAAGTGAAATTTGTGGTCATAA
>CAZCIU010000014.1:0-14311 GCA_964498765.1 uncultured Paludibacter sp.
AGGAAATTAATTCATTGAACGAACTTGTGTCATTACCGGAATTAAAGGGCAAAAAAATATATATTGATATTTGGGCTACTTGGTGTTCTCCTTGTAAAATGGAGTTTCAATATAAAGAAAAGGTTGATTCTTTGGCTTATCAATTTGGAGTTACAACTATTTACATTTCTATTGATAAAGAAGTGTTTGCTCAAAAATGGCAATCTGATATTGAGAATTTTGGATTAAAAGGTTATCATTTGTTAGCTAATGAGAAGTTAATAATTGATATACAAGAAAAGATTTATAATAACAACGTCATTGAGATTCCAAGATATGTTTTTATTGATGCGAATGGAAAAACTATTAACAGCAACGCTCCACGTCCAAGCAATAGCAAAGAGCTAAAAGAGTTGTTTTCGGGTAAAGAGCAATAACAAGTTTCAATGTAATGAAGTGATAAAAAAGTGAAGTCTTCGTACAAGTAACAGTGAATAATGATAAAAATAAATATAGTATACTAAAACAGGATGATGTGACTGCCATTCCAAAAAACTTTTTGCTGGATAAAGATCGGAAAATCATTGCTGTTAATCTGCGAGGTGAAGATTTGTATTTAAAAATTAAAGAATTAGAGTTTAATAAAAATTCTAATGGAAGATAGTATTTTGTGTTAAACAATGAACTAAAATTATTCATCAACTACCAGAACTGTATTCGATAGCTGATTTACGATATTTTCTTTCGCTATGAATTTGTGATAAGTATCTGAAAGAAAGTTGGTTTATCAAAATGATAAACTGTATTTATCAATTAATAATTTATTAATATTATGAGAAAAATGTATTTAAATCTTGCTCAAGGAGCTGGGGAGATTTTAACTAGAGATGAATTGAAAAGTGTTTTAGGTGGAATGGGAAGTAATGTTGGTAGTTCAGAAAACTGTGCAAAGTATTTTTGTGGAGCAGAAGGCAAGTCATGCTGTAGTGCTTATGACATCTGTAGTGATGCCAGTAAAAAAGCAGTTTGTGTGAAACGACCGTTATAAACTAAAAGGATGCGGTATTAACCGCATCCTTTTAGTTTATTTGATTTCAAATTCTATACATTTAATATTATGAAAAATTATCTCATATCATTAATAATAATTATTGTGCCATATCTTTACTTGTTTGGCGAAGAACAGCAAAAACATCATTTCAAAATAAACGGCAGTATAAATGCAGCATCAGGCACGTTGTCCCTAAATTTTTTTTCGGATTATTCCCTAAATAATATCGATGAGTTAAAAACAGAAGTTCATGACAATAAGTTCGCTCTATCCGGATATATTTCAGAACCACAAGGGGTATTCATTCTTTTTGATAATCGTTATATGTCACCTGATTTTATTATCGATAAAGGAGAGCAAAATATCTCTATTGACATAGAAAATATGCAAGCTATACCAAAAATCGATAATCAAATTATGAGGAATGAATACACCATTTATTCTGATTTTTTTAAAGATGCAATGTATAAAAGAACACTATTTTATCGGAAATCAGATAGTTTGGAGGCTCATTATAGCTATGCAATACCTTTGGAAATTAAGCTTAGTTTAAATAAAGAATATAAGGCTTTGACCAATGAAAGTGATGAGTTATTACTTCAGTTCAGTAAAATAAATCCGAATTCAAATATTGTACTTTGGAAACTAATAAGATTAATGGGTTGGGGCTACGAGTCTTTATATGATTCGATTTTCAACGTGCTGTCAAGTGAAATAAAAAGCAGTTATGCCGGCAAAGTTTTATCTAAAAAACTACAAAATGGGAAACTACTTACTGTCGGGAATAATTTTCCTTTGATGCAAAGTATTAATATTAAAGAAGAAAAGTTTTCTTTAGATGTTTTTTCCAAAAATGAATATACATTAGTTGATTTTTGGTATAGCTCCTGTGGTCCTTGTAGGGCCCAATTCAATAGTTTAAAAGATTTATATAGACAATATTCAACAAATGGATTTGAAATTATAGGTGTTTCGATTGATAAGTTTAGCGATAAAAATAAATGGGAAAATACAATCAAAGAAAATGGACTTTCGTGGCTTCAGTATTGGGATGTGGATGGCAAAGAAACTCATAATCTTTCTATAAACACTTTTCCTACCAACTATTTAGTTGATAAAACCGGTAAGATAATAATGAAAAATATTTCAATGGACGGTTTAAAATTATTTCTGAAAAACACTTTAATTACAGGCTTGTAGAATTGATAAATATATATCAATAGTGTGTTGGATGGATACACTATTCAAAATTAGTTTGATTTGCGATATTTTCTTTCGGTATAAATTCGTGATACGTATCTGAAAGAAAGTTGGTTTATCAAAATGATAAATCGTAGTTTTCTTAACTAATTAATTTTTATTTTATGACAAAACTTAAATTTAATCTTGCTCAGGGAGCAGGAGAAATTCTTACGAGAGAAGAACTGAAAAAAGTGTTAGGTGGCACAACCTATGGGAGTGATGGTTGCCAAACTGGTACTCATGCAGTAAGGTGTCTAACTAATTATTATGGCTCATCAGGTGAATTTGATGAAGATTTAGCTTCACTTGGATATGTTTGTGCTACAGATGGATATGTAGCAGAGCGTCTTTTATGGAATCACCTTGAAAGTGTTGGCCTAGGTGATGTAGTGGCTAGCATAAATTGCCATACAGATGATCTTGGAATAGATTAAAGAAGCGAAACTAATTTAGTTTGTGATTTTAAATTCAAACTAAATTAGTTTTGTTAATTTATTGAAGATATTATTTTTTATAATTATATATGAATTTATATCCAATGCACTACTGCTTAAAATCATACACATGCAAGTTACTTTTAATATTATTTTTTATTAAAATACCATTATTTGCTTCACCCAAAGATGAGATTATCGTTAAATTGATAATTGAAAACGATAATATAACAAAAGAAAACCAAAAGGTTTATTTATTTAAAATAGATGGTAATGAATGGTCAATACCCGATTCTGCATATCTGAAAAAGGGAAATACGGACATAAAATTTAGATTTACACCATTAGATGATAGATTTTTCGCATGGATAACTTTTGAAAAAAAAGGTCCTTCTCAACTTATATTACTCCCGGAAAGAGGCGATTCTGTAAATATCTTTGTAAAGAAAGAAACCTCTAATAGTCAATATTCTGAAGGGTCTTCAAGCATGAAAGAAAAATATGAATTTGCAATGAGGATGAAGGTATTAAGGGGAAAATTAGAGTTATTACAAGATAAATATACATCCGAGAAAGAAAAGGATAACAAAAAAAAGATACTTGATAGTATTGTTTACATTAAGGAATACTTTGATTATAAGAATGTTCTTGATTTCCTAAAGACTTCAAAGCATGCTATGAATTATTTTGATGGGTATGAATTAATTAAAAATAAAGTACATACTAATGTGTCAGACAGCTTATTATCGGAAATGAAGAAAAAATTTCCAATGAATAAATTCATTCAAAGTTATCCGAATGTAATAAAAAATTTACCTCCTACGGTAAAGTCAAAAATAGTTAAAGAGAGATTCCAAGAGATAATTGCAAAAAAACAAAATTTTAGAAGGGATATTGTTGAGGAAAAAAGGAATGATGCAAAGGATTGTAGCAAGATTAATGTGAATAAATACGTGATAGGTGATAAGGTCGAAAATTTGAGGCTGTTAAATAACAACAGGTTAGAAATGTCGCTAAATGATATAAAAACAGATTATATCTTGATAGATTTCTGGGCAAGCTGGTGCGGCCCTTGCCGCAGCGAAATACGCAACCACTTGCTGAAAGAATACGATAAATTTAAGGATATATTCACAATTTATTCTATTACGATAGATGAGAATGATAGTGACTGGAGAAATGCAATTGATTTTGATGAGAGTAGTTCATTCGTACAGGTAACCATTAATAAGGACAAGGACCAAAATAAAATCCTAAAACAATACGATGTTACTGCTATTCCTAAAAATTTCTTATTAGACAAAGAACGTAAAATAATAGCCATTAACTTACGTGGAGATGAATTATATTTGAAAGTTAGAGAGTTGATTCTAAACAGTAAAGAAAAATAAGTTATGAGTATTCCGGTAAATGCTGTAAACCTAAAATCGCGCATCGACCGTCGTGAGCACATCTTTAACCAGTTTGTAAGCAAGCCGGAGTTTCGGCTTAAAATAGTTAATGCAATAGAACATAAACATGGCGCTTATGGACTCTGGCTGACCGTTAAGCAAATTGTAGAGATGGAAGCCAATAAAGGTAGTGAATTCTTTATTTTTTGTGAAGATGATCACGAGTTTACTGAGCATTATTCTTATAAATTATTGTGTGATTGCATAGAACAGGCAAGAGCTTTGAACGCTGATATGCTATCTGGTGGATACAGCTGGTTTGGTAATGCAGTTCAAATATCGGATAATTTGTTTTGGGCAGATAAATTTAACGGTATGCAGTTTACAGTTATTTTCCGCAAATTTTACCAGTCGATTTTAGATGCCGATTTTGGCGAAAATGTAGTAACTGATATTCATCTTTCAGGGATAACAACTAACAAATTTGTAATCTATCCCTTTATTTCCGTTCAAAAGGAATTTGGGTATTCTGACGTTACTTCTTCGAACGAAAAAGAAGGCTATGTAGATGGGATATTTAAGAGTTCAATGGAACGATTTGATATATTGAACAAAGTTAGAAATCACTATTTTAAATAAGAAAAACATGTACTCCGACATCTCAATATCTACCTATATTATCAACTTGAAAGAACGCACCGATCGGTTAGATTATGTTCTTTCACAATTTGCCGGCAAACCGGAGTTTGACATACATCCCGTTGAAGCGTTTACACACTCAATTGGAGCTGTAGGACTCTGGCACAGTATAGTTAAAATTATTCATCAAGTAAACGATGGTGAAGACGATGTCATTATCATTTGTGAAGACGACCATACTTTTACTGATGAGTATGATAGAAATCGGTTTATCCAAAATGTAATTGATGCTGCCGGGCAAGGTGTAGAACTTTTATCCGGTGGGATTGGGGGCTTTGGTAATGCCGTTCCGATTACATCAGAACGATATTGGATTGATTGGCTTTGGTGTACGCAATTTATTGTGTTATATCGCCCTATTTACAAAAAGATATTAGACTATGAATTCAAAGACACTGATACGGCTGACGGTGTATTATCTGAAATCACCAGTCACAAGATGGTTCTATATCCGTTTATTTCGATTCAGAAAGACTTTGGTTATTCAGATGTAACGCGCGCAAACGATGAGATAAGCGGTAAAATTACGGAGCACTTTAACCAGGCTGATGAGAAAATGAATATATACCATCAGGCAAATTTAAGATATTTACAGAATAAACATACAGCGGATGTCGAAAAGCTTTAACAGAGTAGGCGATTTTTTTAAATTATTTATATTATGGCAAAAATTGATTTAAATTTACTTGCTTACGGAGCAGGAGAAATTTTGACAAGAGAAGAACTGAAAAATATTGTTGGAGGCACAGAAGGAAGTGATGTATATATGGGAAGTAGAGCTAAAACAGATAAAGAAAAGGCGTGCGACGATAAAAAATTATGTGATCCTTGCCAATGGAGTAACAAGTATGGTCAAACAATATATGGCAAATGCTCTCAGAACGCCTTTGCTCCTTATAAATATTGTAGTGACTTAAATTGTCATTGGTAGTGTTTTTAACATCTGAAAGCAGGGGCAATTATTTTATGTAGTCCAATAAATCCTCACTGTAAAGTTTCTCTGCAGCTTTACAGTGAGGTATTAATTAAATTCTCAAATATCAAAATAATTTGACTTAACTTTTACTAACTGTTAAATGTATGTATTTTAATCGGTTGATAATATTTTTAATTCTAATATGTTGTCATTCGTTGACAAGTTGTGCGGCTGAACGTATATTACCATCTCCAGATATTAATTTTGGAATGGTTAGTATTGAAGGTGAAATTAAAAACTCTAATTTCACTTTTAATAAAATAACTAGTGTCGAGATTTGGGTAAATAATCCTATTTCTGGTCAAAGTATCTATAAAACAGCAATAAAAGGCGATAACAGATTTTCAATCATCTTTCCTACAGAAACTAAGATGGCTATAGTAAGTCTGCTTGTTTTTTCAGATTCTAATTCTCAGTCATTTGTACTTGAAGTGGAGCAGTTAGAAACAATGCATATTCTTATAGATTTGAAAGATAACAGTATCATTAATCTAAATTCACAAAAAAAACTGGTACTGGGTTCATACAATATGAATGAAATTATAGAGGCAATCACATTGTTTGAATCCTATCAAGGACCTATGATGGATTATTCTAAAATATCTCAAAAAGAATTTGTTGAGTACGAATTAAATCATGTACTGCCTTCAAGAATTAAGTTTGCTATCGATTCGGTGAAACTACCAAGCGAGATGGATGAATATCTAACTAATTCTTTTCGTTTAAGGTATTTATCCGGCTATCTTTTTAACTATAAAGAAGTTGTAGAAAATTCCATGAGACAATCAAGGCTAGAAAGTTTTTCCGACAAAATCGCTGAACCGGACGTCAAATACTATTCTTTTCTTAGCAGATTTGATCTAAATAATCCTAAATATCTATATTGCTATTCATACAGTGGTTTTGTAAAATCAATACTAGATATCAAGGCTTTTAATATAAGGTCGATTGGAGATATCCCGATTGAAAAATGGCAGAAAGAGATATCAAATTCTTTGGGTAGTACACTTGGTTTCAAATCCGGCTTGTTTTTCGATATGTTAACCGCTCATTCTTATGATCTTCAACTCAATTACAAACTAAATCCTTTGACAAACAAACAAATTGAAAACATAACCTCATACTTTACCAAAGATAAAACACAAATAGCAGACGTCTTATTAAATAGTAATGATGAAGTAAAAAAGACGTTGGAAAAAAATGGAGACTTAATTATTAATCACACACCTACTGCACAAAAAGGAAGTTTACTTGATTCTATTATAAAAAAGTATGCTGGGAAGACTGTCATCGTTGATTTTTGGGCTACATGGTGCGGCCCATGCAAACGTGCATTTAGAGAAATAGACCCAATTAAAGAAAAACTAAAAGCAAAGAATGCTATATTTGTTTACATCACCAATGAAACTTCGCCTATTGATTTATGGAGAGGGCAAATTAAGTCAATAGGAGGAGAGCATTATTATCTTAAAGACGATGAATGGGAGAGCATTTTCGATATCTACGGATTGGAAAGCATTCCTTCTTATTTGATTTTTAATAAAAATGGTTTATTAGTGTGGAAACTCAATGGCTTTAATGACGTAAAAGAGTTAGTTGATAAAGTCAATGAGCATATTGATAATTAAATCTTATTCTTGATTGTATGTTTTGTTTTTTCTGGAGTTGATGACAATAAATCTAATTAATACAGCCAGTCAGTAAAATTACTATAGCTGGGGTATTTCTAAAGAAAAAAATATATTTCAGAATTAAACAAAAAGGATTTGAAGATTGAGTTAATGGGTATTTTATCTTCCCTCTAACTGTAATTCGACTTTATGGAATTTGATTCCACCTTAGCAACGCATTACGGTATCTACTATATATCGTTGACAAAAGAATGAATCAGTATTATTAGGCAAACATATGATATTCACAGAATAAACATACAGCGGACGCCGAAAAGCTTTAACAGAGTAGGCGAATTTCTTAGATTATTTATATTATGGCAAAAATGAATTTTAATTTTGGAGCTTATGGAGCAGGAGAAATTATTACAAGAGACGAATTAAAAAAGGTGCTGGGAGGAACTGGTAGTGGTAGCAGTGATGGAACCAGCAATGGTGTGAAAAGTTGTGTAGCCAGTGATTGTAGTTCTGATAACTTTGGACTGGGCTGTGCACCGAATAAGACCTGTAAATGGAGTTACGATTATGGGATGTGTAAATGTCAAGTTACTTATGCCTAGTGCTGTAATAGTTAGATGTTATCTTAAACATCTAACTATCTTCATGTAAATTACTGGATTTGTGGCTGATTATCAATCAAATAAATATGAGAAAAATAGTCGTTTTAATTATAATATCGATGTTTTTTGTTTCGTTAAAATCCCAACCAAATCATCGGATGGAATTTACCTTAAAGGGAATGCCATTTGATTCATTGCGAGTGGTGGCCTATGACAACACTAAAAATGAAATTGTACATTTCCCATGCAGGCTGACCCATTCGGATACGTGGATAAATGAAATACCGGATAGTATTTGGGACACGAATGATATATTTGTGTTGGGGAAAGGCAATGAGATACAAAAGAAATACGAGTATATCTGTTTTTATAATAATTTGGATAGAGAGCATCAAAAAAAGATAAATAGAAATTCGATGCATGTTTTCCCGGACACAAGTTATGTGAAAATTGATGCTCTACACTTCAGGTCTGATACAATACAAGATGATGGTTATACATTGATATATCATAATTTTTCCACAATTCCGAATACTACTTCAGGTGTGAAAGCAATGATAAAATATCCAGATTTCAGCACATTCAACCGGAGTAAAGATAAAGATACCGTGTCTTATAGAAGTGAGTTAGTTTCTTATATCGCGGCCGTTAAAGATTGTCCTAATTCAAATTTTCTGTTGAAGAAACTGCAGAATAATATGAACTTGTATCGTACAGCAAAAGATGCAAGAAGCGTTTACAGCGGATTTTCGGCAAGAATAAAAGCATCTGAATTAGGACAATATGTGTCAAAAAATCTATCAAAAGATTGGACACGTTTTGACAATGACAGCTTGACAAACGTGATAACAAGAAAAAAAGAGAAAATAACGGATGAAATCAATAAAATTAGATTAATCTGTTTTACGGCTTCGTGGTGCACTAATTGCCGAAAAGAAATACCATTGTTGAAAGAAATATACAACGATTTGAAAGAAGAATCATTCGAAATGGTTTATATTTCCGTTGACCAAAGAGATGACCAAAAGTCTCTGTTTAGAAAACAGATACAGGAAGATAAAATTCCTTGGCGTAGCTTGTTTTCTTATCCGGAAAAGATTGAAGATAAGTATATGATACGAGTTTACCCTACAAATATGCTTGTTTATCCCGATAATCATACTGAATTTATTGATGTGCGGATACAGGAAGATAAAGAAAAATTGTATCAGTTGGTAAAAAAACTGAAAGAGATAAATGTTGAATAGCGAGAATATTTATAAGAACTTACTTTTCTAGTAGTCAATCATTAATAACACAATAAACTTTCCAACTACCGTCAACTAGATGCTATGAACTTTGAACCTACATGCTTTCGGATGATACCAAACATAACGGTACAAGTTTCATCTTGGCATCAATATTTATCAGGTGTTAATAGGAAATTAATAATCAAAGCAAAGTGTTTAGTTTATTTATATATATAAAGCGGATGCCGAAAAGCTATAACAGAGTAGGTGATTTTCTTAGATTATTGATATTATGGCAAAAATTGATTTAAATTTACTTGCATACGGAGCAGGAGAAATTTTGACAAGAAACGAGTTGAAAAAGATTGTAGGTGGTGCAGAAGGGAGTGCAAGTGGTAGTTCCAAAATTTGCACAGCTGATGATTGTAAAACTGCAAATAATGGATTAGGTTGTAGAGTAGGTGAGAGTTGCACTTGGAGTAGCAATCTCAGTATATGTGCTTGTAAAGCAAATCTTGCATAATTTTAGATGTGGTTGGATATGATTTAGGATTATCATATCCGACTACTTTCCCATTATAACGACTAAGTGCCATATCAAGATGAAAAAAAACGTTATACAGATATTTATTCTATTACTGTTTATTGGCTCTTTGTATGCTCAAAAGAATCATAAAATGGAATTTTCCTTACAAGGTATGCAGTTTGATTCACTTCAATTAGCAGCATACAATTGGATAAAGAGGGACGTTGAGTTGATACATGCTATGCGTAATGATGTAGGTATATGGAGTATAGAAGTCCCTGATAGCATCTGGAACTCCAACGATAGATTTGTGTTAGGAAAAAGTGATGAGAAAAGTAAAATATATGAATATATATGCTTCCACGACACTTTTGCTGTAAAAAAACAAATGGATGTAAGTAATAGGGTTGGTATTTATCCTGATGGTAATCAGATAAATATGGAGGCCTTTTATGTTAATTCAGACACTGTGCAAAGTGATAATAATTTATTAATATATCATAACTTTACAACTATACCTAAACCATCTTCCGGAGCAAAAGCAATGATAACATATCCGGATTTTAGTACATTTACTAAAAACGAATACAGATATGAATTGGCAACTTATGTGTCTGCAGTAAAAGATTGTCCTAATTCCAAGTTTCTTGCCCAGAAGTTATTTAATAATCTAAACAAATACCATTCTTCACAAGATGCAAAACAGGTTTTCTTTCATTTTTCGGAAAATATCAAGAAATCGAATATTGGGATACAAATTGAAAAATCACTATTAAAAGATTGGACGCTTTTTGAGAATGACAGTCTGATAAATGTTATTACTAACAACAAAGAAAAAATAACACATGAAGGGATAAATGTTAAGTTAATCTGTTTCACAGCTTCGTGGTGCACCAATTGCCGAAAAGAAATACCGTTATTGAAAGAAATATACAACGATTTGAAAGATGAATCATTCGAGATTGTTTATATTTCCGTTGACCAAAGAGATGACCAAAAGTCTCTGTTTAGGAAACAGATACAGGAAGACAAAATTCCTTGGCGTAGCTTGTTTTCTTATCCGGAAAAGATTGAAGATAAGTATATGATACGAGTTTACCCTACAAATATGCTTGTTTATCCCGATAATCATACTGAATTTATTGATGTGCGGATACAGGAAGATAAAGAAAAACTGTATCGGTTGGTGAAAAATAGAATTTCGGAGCTCATTAACCATTAATATATCTCTAAACACCCTTGACACGTAAGATTAAACATAACTAATAATTAACTTAAGCGTAAAATGAAAAATATATTTTTTATTCCCGTTAGGAAAAACAGTAAAGAAGTACCTGGAAAAAATATGAAGAAACTTAACGGAGTTCCTTTAATTTCTTACGTTATCAATGCAATAATACATTCGGGAGTTAAGGGAGAAATTTGGGTTGCTACAGATTGGCGAAAGCTAAGTCATTATATAAATCGTACTTACGAAAATAAGGTTGTAGTATATCACAGAGACCCGAAAAACGCACAAGACACTTCGCCTACAATCGATGTTGTTTTAGAGTTCTTAACAAAACACACATTTGATAAAGATGATAATTTTATTCTTTTACAAGCTACTTCACCTTTCACATCTTCATTGGAGATTCAAAAGCTTAATGATATTTTGAACTCTTGTCAATACGATTCGATAATTAGTTGTTGTCGAATGAAAAGATTTAGATGGAATGAAGACGGTACATCTTTAGATTACGACTTAATTCATAAGCCTCGACGGCAAGAACATAAAGGTTTTTTAATTGAATCTGGATCGTTTTACGTGTCTAAAGTGGGAGAAATATTAGAGACTAATCAATTAGTTTCAGGTAAAATATACCCTTTTGAAGTTAGTCCTGATTCTTTCATCGAGATTGATTCTCTTGTAGATTGGAAAATAGCTGAGGTTGTGGTTAAAAATAAAAAATAGGACAAATTTTACAAATGGACTTTTATATCGAATTTTACGACAAAATTGACGAGTTGTTTTTTGAATTCACTAATTCACTCTGCTCAAGAAAACCTGAATGGTTTAATATTGTCAAATCATCCTTACAAGAAATCGTTATTTCGCAATTATATATGTACTCTCTCTCAGCGGGATGGAAAGAAAAATATAATAAATTAAGATTAGAGGGAGTTAGTTCTCATAAAGTTAAAAAAATATTTTTTGATGAATTGGAAAATGTATTTGGTATCGAAGACATTTTATTTGACACAAGAAAAATTGAACCTGATATTGATGAATTGGAGAAAATATTAATGCCATATAAAAATCAGATAATTTTCTATTTATTCAATTACCGACAGCTAACGATTTTAAGTAATGTGATAAAAGAAATAGAAGAACCCATACTTATATTGGCTGACTTTAATCTTTCAGATAAGGAAGCTGAACTGTTTTGCGACAATATAACTATTCTTCAAATCGAATTCTTTAAAACTCACTCTTTTAGTAACCCATATTTATTGCAAAGATTTCCATTGATGTTTTATTATCTGAATAGCTTTAATCTTTTCATTAAATATCTGAAACCTCAGTGTGTAGTTTTTTTAGAAGGGTGTCATGCACAAGCTAGATGTTTGAATATAGTATCAAAAGAATATAAAATTCCGACTATATGTATTCAACAGGGTTGGCCTTCTCTCCTTCACACTCTCTATAGGAGGATGGAGTATGATTACTATTTAACTTGGGGAAAAGCTTTTAACAAGTGGTGGAAACTTTATAATCCAAAGCCAAAATATAAAGAGGTGGGATACATACATAAAGTTGAATCATTTCTTGAAAACGATAGTTTAAGTAAAAAAAAAATAACTTTTTTTCTTCAATCGCCTGTCTTTTTAAGTGATGAAAATTACTTTAATAAAATGCTTTGTCTAATAGAAACAACAGCTAAAACATTTCCCGATAAAGTTATTCAAGTAAAAGAACATCCTGAATATAAGGTATCCATGGATTTTATTAAACGGTATTCAAATTATGAAAATATCTTTCTTGTAAGTAATAAACCTATTGATAAGGTATTTAACGAATCATTAATTACAGTATCTCATTTTTCAACGACATCGATAGAGAGTATGCTTTATAATTGCATTCCATTAATATTTGACCCTACTACCAATTCGGAGTATTATCCTTATATAGAAAGTTTAGGGGTGGGATATTGCACTAAAAGTGAGGAAGAGTTTATAAATAAAGTACAGTTAATTCTGGACAACAACAAACAAGCAAAGTTAATTAAGAGAATTGGTGAAATAAAACAAAACTTATTCTGTGATTACAATGAGTCAGCAATCGACAAGATTATTTATTTTATAAAAAATGTCTCTCTAAAAGTTAACACAAATGAAATTTCCCAACTACCGTCAACTAGATGCTATGAACTTTGAACCTACATGCTTTCGGAGTATACCAAACATAACGGTACAAGTTTCATCTTGGCATCAATATTTATCAGGTGTTAATAGGAAATTAATAATTAAAGCAAAGCAAAGTGTTTAGTTTATTTATATAAAAGTGGATGTCGAAAAACTTTAACAGAGTAGGCATATTTTTTTAATAATTTATTTTATGGCAAAAATTGATTTAAATTTACTTGCTTACGGAGCAGGAGAGATTTTGACAAGAAACGAGTTGAAGATGGTATTAGGTGGTGTAGGAAGTGATGATACAGATGGTACTTGTGCTAACGTAGCTCACTTTTCTCCTGATTCTGGCCTTACTCCCTGTTTGGTTGGAACTGGAGTTGATAAGGCAACGGCAATACAGAATAGAGATTTTATGAATAGCAATCTCCAAAATGGAGAAATAAACTGGTATGGTGCTGAAAGATACACTTATTGCTGTGATAGTTGCAAGAACTTTAATCGTTGTAATAATAACATTTTTTTTGGCTTATAATGTGGAAGAATGATGTAAAATTACTATACTGTCATGTTGTAAAATACATAAGCCATTCTCCTATAAAAATTGTTTGAACTGGATGATAAAACTAAGGACTTCAATAGATGTGTACGCAATCCTTGACAATACGAATTATAATACGTGTTTTACAATAGCAATAAGCCCTATGAATGAATTTTGTAAAATGTTTTGAATCATTTGTACAATGGAATTAAGGGTGATAATGCTATTTATTACCACCCTATTCAGGATGAAAAAAGTATTCAATTACAGTAGTTTTTTTATAATATAAAGTTCAATGAGTGTAATTTTTAATAAATAGTACCTGTTACTTAAAGATAATCTATGAATATCTACCACATCAAAATATTGTTTTTTATCCTCAATATCAGTATCATCTTTTCATGTAAGGCAAATAATAAATTTTCTGACAAAGCGGGATTGTCTGATAAGAGCAACTATGCAATTGTTATTTATGAGACCAATAATGATAATCTACATGTATATAATACGATATTCACAGATGACCTAAACAACAGAAGTATCATGAACTTAAGCAACTCAGATACTCTTAAATTTCAAGTCAACGACATTAACTATTTGGCAAGCATCCGTTTTAATAA
>CAZCIU010000014.1:14321-51739 GCA_964498765.1 uncultured Paludibacter sp.
CCCTTAAGACCAAATGATACTGTATTAATAAAAAATATTTCTAGGAAAATAGATATTCTTAGTCTAAATAAAACTGGTGATGAAAGGCAGATTGAAATTGATTTATATGTTGAAAATATAATGAATAGAGACAACAATAGGTCTAAGTTAGATGAAATTACCAATAGTCTGAATAAGGCCATAAAAAGCAAAGATGAGGTAGGAATTCAAAAATATTCAAACGCTTACTATGTTTTTAGAAAAAATTTTGCAGACCAGTTTTTTGCAGATAAACCTATTGGGGCAGATGTAGCTAATCAGTATAAAAATAATTTTCTACAACTATATGAACTGAATTCAAAAACAAGGCTGTATAAAAGCATTTTACAAGCATTCCCAAATGATAAGAAAAAACAAGAGAGCTATTGGGTGGATATATTAAACTTTACAAACCAAATAAATGACCCAAATTTAATTAAAGAACTACAATCTCTTGTGAGGATAAAATACGGTACAAATAATACTTCTACTGAAAAATTTAATAAAATTATCTCTGATTTTTCTGGAAAGATAAGAGATGCATTAATAAATTCATTTTTTGAAGAAATTAATAATCCGGATACTTTGCGAAACTTATTAAAATTATACAGTGATAAGGAATTTTCAAATCCACTTATAATTGCCGGGGTAAACGAAAAATTAAACTCTATTATAGTTGCCGATTCAAATAAATCAATTGTATTACGGGATGGTGAACGGTATATTTTAGAAGAATTGATTCATGAAAAAACGAACCAAGATAAAATTCTTTTAATTAACTGCTGGGCGAGCTGGTGTATGCCGTGTATAGCTGAGTTGAAAGAGCTGATACCCGAATTGCAAAAAGAAATAAATAGCGACATAGAAATCATTTACCTCTCTATTGATACCGATTTGCAAAGCTGGAATAATGCTGAAAATAAATTAGGATTAAATAATAGTAAGGATAGTTATATTGTAGCTAATAAGGATATACCTTATTTAATATCACATCAAGTAGAGCAAGTGCCAACTAATTTTATCTACGACAAAAAAGGTAAATTAATTAAAAAAATAGTCGGTAGCGTTACCATAGAGAATATCAGAGCTATAATTAATAATGTTGATTAGATAACCGACTTTTTTTCAAACGATGAGATAAGCGGTATGATTACGGAACACTTTATCCAGGCTGATGAGATAATGATTATATTTCATCAAGACAAATTTAAGATATTTACTGAATAATTATAAAGCGGATGCCGAAAAGCTTTAACAGAGTAGGCGATTTTCTTAAATTATTTATATTATGGCAAAAATTGATTTAAATTTACTTGCTTACGGAGCAGGAGAAATTTTGACAAGAAACGAGTTGAAAAAGATTGTAGGTGGAACTGGAAGTAGTGGTGATAGTTCATATTCTTGTAAATGTAGTATAACTGATAGACGTAATGATACAACTACCAAAAATCTTACTTTAACCTCACCTTCTAATTCTAGCTGTAAGACAGGTTGTAATGATGAGTGTAAACGTCAACTTCTCTCTGGAGGTACGGGCTGTCTTAAATGGTCGTATTCATATACTACTGCTAGTTCAGGTTCTTAGGAAGCAGGAGTTTTTCTCATATTGCTCACAAACGAAAAATATGGTTGTCCTAATTTCATTTTTTTATCCGTTGGAAACATAGACTTGAAATAATTGAGGTGAATTAATCAGTTTATGTTTCCAAATGGAAACTTTTGATGAATAGTGTTTAATTTATTTTTTCAGCATCAGGATTGAATTAAAAATAAACATCCATGAAACATTTTAGTGTTATAATATTTTTCTGTATCATTGGATCTCTCACTAATAATACCCCATTATTCTGCCAATATCGAATTGTTGGTAGTGTAAATAATGGTTCAGAATTATCATCTAATCATGGTGTTCATGAAGGCTCTATGATAATATTGAACTTCCTTAACTTCGAAAGAATAGATACTACCTATGTTCAAAATAATCAGTTTGTTTTTACCGGTAAAATCCCTTATCCTTCAATAGCTACAATAGACTATGAATATGGTGGACATGTAATATTATTGGATAGTGCCGTGTATGAGTTTGACTTAACACTTAAAAATGATGGTAATCGTTTTTATTACGATAGTGAAATAAGTACCAAGTCAGATTTTTATACGACCTGGTTAGCTTTCCTTGATAGTAATGGTAAACTTGAAGTCCAAAAAAAACAATATATTTCTCAATTAGAGAACAACAAGAATAATGATAGTATCTTAATTCTCCAAGATGAACTAAAAAAGATAGATATTACGCTTGCAAATCATTATTGGAAATTTACAAATGAATGCCCCAATAAGTATGTTGTTGCTTTTATTGCACCAGGTGCACCCGATTTCTCGTACGATAAATACCATAATGTCTATGAAAGTTTGCCCGATAGTGTAAAAAACACCTTCTATGGTAAAAACTTCTCAGATAAGCTTACTGCAAGTAGAAACGGCGATCTGAATAAAAAGGATGAATCGTTCATTAATTCGCAAATGCCTGAAATAATCGCAGTTGACAGCACGTTACAGGAAGTCATATTAGATAAATCATTCTATCAAAAATATCGATACACTATAATTGATTTTTGGGCATCATGGTGTGGTCCCTGTCGTAAAGCTAATGTGGATTATAAAGCTTTGAATACAGATTTTAAAAAACAAGACATAACAATCATAGGGTTCTCGTTGGATAAAACTGCCCTTGAATGGAAAAGAGCGCTTAAAGAAGATAATGCAAATTGGCTGCATATCTCGGATTTACAGGGTGAAAAATCTCCAATAGTCAATCATTTTCAGATTTATTCCATTCCGGCTAATTTGATAATCGACTCTTCTGGAAAGATTGTCGGACAAAATATTTCTGTAAAGAATCTCAAGAGTTTTTTTGATAAATTAACAGCGGATGCCGAAAAGCTATAACAGAGTAGGAGATTTTCTTAAATTATTTATTTTATGGCAAAAATTGATTTAAATTTACTTGCTTACGGAGCAGGAGAAATTCTTACGAGAGAAGAATTGAAAGGTGTATTAGGTGGAACTGGGAGTGGAGGTGGAGATGGAAGTGGGGATGGAAACTGCAATTGGTATTGGTGTGTATGCTCTCAACCATTATCTGTAGTTATTATTAAGAATTCCACTTCGTTGCAACAAGGCTCTGATATAGTTTCAGTTACAAGAAGTTTATCAGAAGGCGACTGCAAGATGTATAACAGTGTTACTTGCACATATGATAAACCTTGCTAATAGAATGAATATGAAATTAGGGGAGGAACAATAAAATACCTCCCCTGTCAAAATAATAAAATCATGAAAACAAACAAAAAATGCATATTAGGGATATTTATATTTCTTAATCTGCTATCGTATGGTCAAAATGCAGCTATTTTTCTACATTCAAAAGAACCAGCTTCTTTAATTATTTCAAAACCGATTGATGGTAATATCTATAATGAATATTATCCGACAGATACAATTTCATTACAAGCTTATGAATACATTTCTTTCCCTGTCAGTACAAAAAAATGGTCTGTAATAAGATGTTTTATTCCAGGTAAAGCAGCACTAGATATTTTTGTGGAAAAAAACTCCAAAGTGATGATAAATATTGAAAATCAAAAAATTGAGTTCTCTGGAGATAACGCTAATGTAAACAACTTAATAAACAACAATTTTACTAATTGCAATTTTGAAGAAAATAAGAATATAAATGAAGTTATAGATTCTGTTTTTAATAATAAAATTGAAACTTCTTTTGGAGAAAAGATTATCGTTAACCCTCAAGAGGCATTACTTAACACTATATTCGCAAAAACGTTTACAAAATTATCAAAAACAGATAGCGTTTCATCAGATGGATTAAATTATTTTTTCAAGAATCTAGGATATAGGATAGGATATAGAATGTTGAAGAAATTTGACAAAAACAAGTTTGATACTACTTACACCAAGGGAACAGAAACATATATAGATAAAAACATCGGAAGTTACTCATATGGTAAATACTTCGCAGATTTATATTTTTCATTTTTGTTTAATGAACTTGACAAGCAAGAAAAAGATAGCCTAATCCATTTATATACAAATGACAAAGAAACATTTGGTCCTTACGCTAGGTATTTATTGGCACCTTACGATGCGCAATTGTCTCTTTTCTTTGATGCTTTTATACTTCAATATAAATTTGGAGTCAATGAATTTAATAAAGAAAAAATGTTTAATTACTTAATGAATAAATATCCATCAAGCAAATCTGTAGAGATATTAAGAAGATATATACAAGAGGATTTGGATGATAAAAAAGAATTAAAAACAGCTTTTTTAGCTAATGACTCTGTTTCATCATTTAAAGATTTTAGCAAGGATACAAATTTCACAAACAAATATTTATTTATAGATGTATGGGCATCTTGGTGTATGCCATGTAGAGCTGAATTTACTCATAATAAAGCATTAGATAAGTTACTGTCAAAGTATAATAATATTGAAAAAATATATATATCAATTGATGAAGATAAGGATAGTTGGAAAAGTGCAATAAAAAATCACAACTTATCTGGTTTTCATATTTTAGCGAATACAAAATTGAAAGAATATTTAAATAAAAACATATTTGATTCAAAAGGGATTACTATCCCCCGATACATTTTACTAGACACGCAAGGAAGTATTATACATAAGAACATGAAACGCCCTAGTACTTTAGAAGAACTACAAAAAGAACTTGATTATCTCTTAAACAATAATTAGTTAATTTAGATGAAGCTAAATTTCCCCCACTACCGCCAACTCGATGCCATGGACTGCGGCCCCACTTGTCTGCGAATGATAGCCAAGCATTACGGCAGAAGCTATACCTTGCAGACCTTGCGGCATCAGTCTTTTATTACTCGCGAAGGCGTATCTATGCTTGGCATAAGCGATGCCGCGGAGCATATCGGTTTCCGCACGCAAGGGGTACGCGTATCGTTTGAACAGTTGGTGGAGGAAGTTCCATTACCGTGTGTTTTACATTGGAACCAAAACCACTTTGTAGTGTGCTATAAGATAAAAGAAGAAAAGACCTTCTGGGGGAAGAAAACAGGAGATTATAAAATATACATATCCGATCCGGCACAAAACCAAGCCGTATTCAATAAAGAAGAATTTTTAAAATGCTGGCTGAGTACCCGCACCAACAACGAAGACAAAGGCACAGCCCTTATACTTTACACCACCCCCGCATTTTACGATGCCGAAGATGAAAAAACAAAGTCAAAAGTAAATCTTCGCTATTTTGCACGCTACCTCATACCGCACCGCTCGCAGATACTTCAATTAGTACTGGCGATGATTGTAACCAGCGGTCTGTCCCTGATATTTCCATTCCTTTCACAAGCAATGGTAGATGCCGGTATAGGCAATCACAACCTGAACCTAATCACGCTAATACTTATAGCCCAGTTGGTATTGTTTTTTACGCAAATGGGCATTGAGTTTCTGCGGAGTTGGATAGTATTACACACTACTACGCGGATAAACATATCGTTGATTTCCGATTTTCTTATCAAACTTATGCGCTTGCCGCTTGGATATTTCGACACTAAAATGTTTGGAGACATCATGCAGCGTATCGGAGACCACGGGCGTATTCAATCATTCCTTACCGGTACAAGCATCAGCGTAGTTTTTTCATTTGCCAATTTCATTATCTTCGGTTTTATCTTAGCCTACTACAACCTAACCATTTTGGGAATTTTCTTATTGGGAAATACGCTCTATGTGCTTTGGGTGCTTGCATTTTTAAGGTATCGTCGTGAGCTGGATCAACGCCGCTTTTCACAAGCATCTGCCGACCAAAGTAATATGGTAGAACTCATTACCGGAATGCAGGAGATAAAACTAAGTAACAGCGAAAAGCAGAAACGATGGAAATGGGAACGCATTCAGGTGAAATTATTCAAAATTAGCATGAAAGGTTTGGCACTCGGTCAATATCAGCAATTAGGTTCGTCTTTTTTTAACCAAGCAACCAGCTTGACCATTTCCTACATTGCTGCCCGCTCTGTGGTAGAAGGGCAGATGACACTCGGAATGATGATGTCGCTCAGCTATATTATCGGACAACTTTCAGCCCCCATCAGCCAGTTTATCGGCTTCGCACAATCACTTCAAGATGCAAAAATCAGTTTAGAGCGTTTGGGAGAAATACACAACAAAGAAGATGAAGAGGATTTAGATGAAATCCGAATATCCGATTTACCCGATAACAAAACCATCCATATCAAAGATCTTTGGTTTAGCTACGATGGAGCAGACCGCGATTATGTGTTGGAGAATATTAACCTGGATATACCCCAGCACAAGACAACCGCTATTGTAGGAGCGAGCGGAAGTGGTAAAACCACGCTGATAAAATTGCTTTTAGGCTTTTATCCACTTAATAAAGGAACAATTAGCATAGATAAAGTCCCTTTGAAAAATATTAACAACCGAGTTTGGCGACAAAAAACCGGAGTTGTGATGCAGGAAGGTTATATTTTTTCCGATACCATCGCCGGCAATATTGCCGTAGGAGAGGAAGTCATAGATAAAGAAAAACTGCTGAAAGCAGTAGAGATAGCCAATATCCGTGAACATATCGATTCACTTCCTCTTGGTTACAATACCAAAATCGGGATGGAAGGGAAAGGGGTAAGCCAAGGACAAAAACAACGATTAATAATTGCACGTGCTGTTTATAAAGGACCTGACTTTTTGTTCTTTGATGAGGCGACCAACTCGCTTGACGCAACCAATGAGCGAGTGATTATGGATAATCTGACCGAATTCAACAAGAATAAAACTGTTGTGATTGTAGCACACAGATTAAGTACCGTACAACACGCCGATAATATCGTGGTGTTGGACAAGGGAAGAATTGTGGAACAAGGAACACACAAAGAATTAACCGCACAGAAAGGCGTTTATTATCAATTGGTTAAAAATCAGTTGGAATTAGGACAGTAAGAAATTGTCAGAACTATGACGTATAAGATTAATTGATGAAATTGATTTCGCAATACGAGAATGGAGGAAAAAAATAGTATAAAACCCGATATTGGTACCCACGATACAACACCCCTGCATCAAGAGGACTTAGGAGAGATTGAACTTCGCAGTGAAGAGGTACAAGAAGTGCTTGGAAACGTACCTCATTGGATATTGAGACGTGGCATCCTTTTACTTGCCCTGTTTTTAATCGTATTGTTGATTGGGAGTTGGTTTTTCAAATATCCGGAAGTTATCTCATCACAACTAACTTTGACCACAGCTAATCCTCCTGCAAATATCATTGCCAAAACAAGTGGAAAAATAAGTGAATTATTTGTTGCAGACATGCAAGAGGTTGAAACAGACCAGGCATTGGCTTTAATTGAAAACCCGGCTCAGTTAAATGATGTTTTATATTTGGATACCATACTGCAAAATCTTAATCAATCTATTGATAAGTTCACTATTTACAGCTTTCATCGAAAAGATTTAAAATTAGGAAACCTGCAATCTTCATTTTCCAATCTGCTCTTACAATTGGAGGCGTACAACAATTTTGTAAACTTAAATTATTATCCCCGAAAAATAGCATCTACCCGAAGCGTATTGAATGCTCGCGAAAAATTATTAGCAAGCAGTGAAAAGCAAAAGGATATTGTGATACAGCAACACGACTTAGAGAGAAAATCTTACGAGCGAGAAAAGGCTTTGAAATCCAAAAACATAACAACGGATGACAGTTTTGAGAAAGCTACCGGAAGATACCTGCAAAGTGAAATGTCAGTTAACAACATAAAAGCTTCGGTTGAAGGTATGCAGATTGAGATTTTACAACTCAAAGCATCGTTAGTGGATATGGAGCAAGAGTTTGTAGAAAAGAAGAATACGATGACTGCAAGTCTGAAGGCAGCAATTAATCAACTTCAGAATGATATTGCCGGTTGGAAAATGAGTTATCTGCTAACATCTCCCATCCAAGGAAAAGTAACATTTACAGAAATATGGTCTGAAAATCAGAATGTAACCGGAGGAAAAACAGTTTTTACCGTTGTTCCGGATACGCTATCAGAATTAGTAGGGAAAGCAAAACTGCCGATAGACCGATCAGGTAAAGTAAAAGCCGGACAAGAAGTCAATATCCGTTTCAATAATTTCCCGGATAATCAGTTTGGGATGGTAAAAGGGATTGTTAAAAGCATCTCATTAATTCCTACAGAAGAAGGAAATTACATTGTAGAGGTCGCTTTCCCTAACGGACTAAATACGACCTACAATAAAAATCTTCCATTGTCGCAAGAAATGACAGCCCGAGCAGATATCGTCACAGATAACACCCGCTTGATTGAACAGTTCTTCCTGCCATTGAAGCAGATATTGAAAAATCAATAAGTTCTAACTGAAATTTCTTTGATTATCGTGATTTCTAAAAAGACATTGCTGTATGATATATTCAAAAAATGTAGATGTAAAGCTGAAAGTTGATTGGAGCTGCTACTTTTACAAGTTAATTCGTGTAATGTTAGCATGTCTATGTGTAGTGTTGTTTACACAAGAGCTTAAAAGTCAAAAACTAATAACACTTCAATACACGATTGACTTAGCAACAGACAGTTCAGTTCAGATGCTGAATGCTAGAAATAGACACCTGCAGGGCGAATGGGGGTATCATAATTTCAAAGTTTATCACCTGCCGACACTAACACTTCAAACTAATCCAATTGCATATAATCGTGTTTTTGTTAGGCGTTACGACTCCGAAAACAACATAGATATTTATCGGGAACAGCAAAGTTTATATTCCTACGGAAATCTTAGCGTTCAACAGAATTTTGGATTAACAGGAGGGAAATTCTTCGTTGATACAGAATTGGGCTTTATCCGAAACTTTGGCGGTGATAATGCCTATTCACAATATTCCAGTGTACCATTTCGTATAGGATACTCTCAAAGTCTTTTCGGTTTTAACCCCTATAAATGGCAGAAACAAATTGAACCCATTAAATATGACAATATCCAAAAGACTCTTTTGTACGACATTGCAATAATCACTGAAAAAGCAAATGAAGTGTTTTTTGAATTAGCCGCATCACAAGTATCCTTTGAATTAGCCACACAGCAATTAGCCAACGCCGATACTTTATTTAAAATTGGCGATGAAAGGCACAAACTTGGATTGTTATCCAAAGGTGATTTACTCGCTCTGAAACTTCAAGCCCTCAATTCAAAATCAGCATTGGAAAGAGCCGAACTAAACCATAAGCGGAACTATTTGGATTATTGTAATTTTCTACGCATTGACACGAAAGAAGAAAACTATCAAATCCTATTACCAACTAAAATAGAAGAAACAGCAGTTTCTGTTGATTTGGCGGTTCAGTCCGCTCTAACAAATAACCCGTCCATTCCCGATATGAAAGAAAAAGTACTTTCTGCTGCGCGAGATTTGGAACAAGCCAAAAGAGCCAACCGATTTTCAGCCAATGTGTCAGCCAGTTTAGGATTTAACCAGGTTGCTAACACACTTGCAGCAGCCTACACACGTCCCTTACAGCAAAATATGGTTTCACTAAATCTGACTATACCAATTTTAGATTGGGGGGTAGGAAAAGGAAAAATAGTTGTGGCAGAGGAGAACCTGAATGTCATAAAATCAGAAAATGAGCAATCCGAAAACGAATTAATTCAAGATGTGATAATGAGTGTAAGTGAATTAAATCTGTTTCGTACCCATATTGCTACCGCCGCTGAAGCCAAAGAGATTGCAGACGAAGCCTATGCTACTACCCGCGAACTATTTCTCATTGGTAAAGCCGATGTTACTAGTTTGAACTTAGCAATTTCCGGTCAAATGGAATCCCAAAATGGCTATATTCAAGCGTTAAGAAACTATTGGAGCAGTTATTATAAAGTGAGGAGATTGACGGGAATGTTGGAGTTATAAAGTCTCATCCACCTCTCCTCATACATCCCTCTCAACTCATCAATACAAATCATATTATCCCCGCGTTTCACGTACCAAAACAGCCACCCGTTGCAACTTGCTTTTTCGGAAAGCAAAGCACCCATTTTGTGGATGGAACAAGCGGTTTCAGCCATCACTACCGAGCCGTCCGCTTGAATTTGCACGCGGTGTTTCTCATTTTTTGAATACAGAAACTCGCCGATATTCAGCAATCCCTTTTCCAATAAATTGCCGAAACTCACTCTTGGCAGGCGTTTTTCGATTTTATATTCCAAAAGCGAAGTTTCCAAGGCTTGCACGGCTGCCAGGCGTTCGTTCGCTATATTAACGTAGCGTGGCTCTTTCTCGAAAGAGATAAACCTTCTGCCCAACATTTTAGCAACGGCAGACGTGGTTCCGCTTCCACCAAACGGGTCTAAAATCGTGTCGCCCGGATTAGACGTTGCAAGGATTATCCGGCGAAGCAATTCCGAAGGTTTTTGAGTAGAATGAGCTTTCTGTCCGTTCACTTTTATCCGTTCTTTGCCGTTGCAAATCGGTATCAGCCAATCGCTTCGCATTTGCAGGTCATCGTTCATCGTTTTCATCGAGCGATAATGAAAGGTGTAGCGTGAAGTTTCCGATTTCGCAGACCAAATCAATGTTTCGTGCGCGTTTGTGAAACGTGTGCCTTTGAAATTGGGCATCGGGTTGGATTTTACCCAAATCACATCGTTCAGTATCCAAAAGCCGATATTCTGCAACTGCGTTCCCAATCGAAAAATGTTGTGGTACGTGCCAATCAGCCACAGGCATCCGTTTGGTTTCAGCACGCGACGACATTCGGCAAGCCATTGGCGGGTAAAATGGTCGTAAGCCTCCACCGATGCAAATTTATCCCAATCGTCGTTCACGCCGTTCACTTTGCTGTGATTGGGACGTAAAAGTTCGTTTTTTAAGCGTAAATTGTAGGGCGGATCGGCAAAAACAAGGTCGATGCAATTGTCCGGTAGCTTTATCAGCAAATCCAAACAGTCGCCCAAATGTATTTTGTTGATTTCAAGTGTTCCTAATTTCATCATAATGGTTTTGTTAAACAGGGGTTAAATGGTACTATTAATGGTTCTTATTTTTCTTTCACCAAATGCTTCAAATTATCATCCGCCTTAATCCTCTCCATTTCGGAAAAAACGATATTCTCCACATCCGCCTTTATCTGTTTGTAATTCCGCTCTATATCTTGTTGCATTGTGTCATTGCCGTTTTCATCAGTAAATGATACTATTTCGGGGATTTTTTGGTAAGCTTTCGTTTCGGCAGAAACACGAGCATTGTCCACCACAATTTCGCAATGGAAAATCTTCTGTTCGATACGTTCGTCGAAGTTATCCGATACCGCACCCACAAACATTCCTTGCGTGAGATTACTTATTTTGGATGCTGGAATAAGGCTGTCCATCTGCGTGGAAATGGAAGTCGATTTATCTTGCCGGTTGATAGTCATTGATTGCCGTTTCTGCAACACTTTTCCGAAACGTTCCGATAAGGTTTTGGCAGTTTCGCCCACCACCTGTCCAGAAAAGATATTACCTACGGTATTTTGTATAACCTTACTTTCCTTGTCGCCGTAATCACGAGTTAATTGTGAGTAATCCTGAAAACCCAAACAAACAGCGACTTTATTACTTCGTGCCGTAGCAATCAAATTATCCAATCCACGAAAATAGATTGTCGGCAACTCGTCGATAATTACCGAACTTTTCAACTGCCCTTTCTTGTTAATCAACTTCACGATACGGCTGTTATACAATCCCAAGGCCGCCGAATAGATATTTTGACGGTCGGGATTATTACCCACGCATAGGATTTTCGGCTCTTTCGGATTATTAATATCCAAGCTGAAATCATCACCTGTCATTACCCAGTACAGTGCCGGCGAAATCATTCTCGACAGCGGGATTTTTGCACTGGCAATCTGCCCTTGCAACTGGTCTTGCGCACCACCTTCCCACGCGTCCATAAAAGGCGAGAGGTAATTTTCTAATTCAGGATAACTCGTAAGAATAGTAAAAGTATCGGCATATTTCTTGTTCAAAAACTCGATGGCGTGCGGAAAGGTGCAATACTTGCCGTTCTCGTAAATCTTCAAATACCAAATAATGGCTGCCAACAAAATTATCGGGCTTTCCACGAAGAAATCGCCCTGTTTCTGTATCCACGTTTTATTCAGGTTAAGCATAATGGTGTATGCACTTTCATAAGCATCTGAAATATCGGTCATAAATGCCGGATTAATCGGGTTGCAACGGTGCGACTTTCGTGGATTATCGAAGTTAATCACGTAAAACTTCGGCGTAATTTTGTACTTGTCGGTGTGTTTCAGCAGATGGTTGTAGGCAATGGTAGAAAGGTCATCAAACTTGAAATCGTAGATATACATTGCGAAGCCTTTTTCAATTTGCTGTTTGATGTAATTATTAACTACGGCGTAAGATTTTCCCGAGCCGGGCGTACCCAGCACCAGCGAGGCCCGGAAAGGATTAATCCGCAAAGTATTCTATTGAGAATCAGAAAGAAAAAGGCATAACTCCAAAAATGGGTTACGATTTGGAAACGAGCGGATGCGTTTTATCTGCATCGAATTTCATTGAGGAAATGAACGCTTGTTGTGTTGGACAAAGATAGTGTATTGGAATGGAATAACAAAGAAATATTAGTTTTTTTATCCCGTAATATCGAAAATTATTTTGATGCTTTCAGTTATTTTGCTATTTTTGCAATTCGAAATAATCATAATTAACGCTTTTGTTTTGAGAAACATAACAAACACTATAAAAAGTATGCTATTCACAAACATTCTTTGCTGTTCTATGGCTTTCAGCCAGGATACTCCAAAGAGAATATCTCTGCACGAGCTTATTGATAATCTTTCCTTACATTCATCTGCCGCAAAAATCGAAAAACTCAATTTTCAAACAGAAATCCTCCGATTTGAAAACTATAAAAAGAGTTATCTGCCGTCGTTTTCACTCAATTTTAATCCGATAAGTTTCAATCGTTCGCTTCGCGTGCTTCAGCAGCCTTCCGATGGTAGCTATTCTTATGTGGAAGACTATTCCAATAACAGCAGTGCAGGTGTATCTGTCCGCCAAAAAATAGGATTTACAGGAGGCGAAATCAATATCGGCAGCAACATCAACTACTTGAACGAGTTTTCTCGCAAGCGAAACAGCTTTAGCACAACACCTTTCTCCATCGGCTACTCTCAGCAGCTTTTGGGCTGAGGAAAGCAGTACCGTCTTGAAAAAGAGATTGAATATGCAAAAAACAAAGTAGCCATAAAAGAATTTTGCACCAAACTTTCTGAAATCCAACAACAAGCTTTGGGGTTTTATATGACGGCGCTGCTTGGTAAGATGGAGCAAGATTTGGCACTGCAAACCTCACAAAATACCGATACTCTGCTGCAACTCGCCCATATTAAATTAGATAACGGACACATTACCGAGTACGATTTAAAGCAAATTGAACTCCAATCGTTAAATGCCCGGTACGCTTTTGAAAATGCCCGTAAAAACAGCATCGAAGCACAAGAACGGCTTGCCGTATTTCTGGGAATTGACGCCATTGAAGTGGAAATCCCCGAGTTCGATGTTCCTTTTGCTATAGACGCAGGTACGGCGATGTTTTATGTAAAACGAAACAATCCGTTTTCCAAACAACAAGAAATACAAACGCTGGAAGCAGAGCGAAATTTGTTTACGGCCAAGTTGAGCAACCGCTTTAACGGAAACATAAGCCTGAATTACGGCGTAAATCAATATGCGGAAACCTTTGCCGATGCTTATCGTAACGGCAATACCCGTCAGTCGGTTGTCGTTGGTTTTCAAATACCTATTTTTCAGTGGGGCATTAATAAAAACCGCGTCCAAATAGCCGAAAATAGTTACGAAGCAAGCAAAATAGCACGAGAACGTCAAAAGCGTGAATTTGAAAACGAAGTAAACAAGAGCATCTACAACTACAACCATTCGGTAAAACTTTGGCTGACAGCCGAGAAAGCCTACCGTTTATCGCTAGAACAGTACAAGATGCTGATACAGAAATTTTCATTGGGCAAAGTTTCCGTCTATGAACTCACTGCCGCTCAAAGCGAGCAAAACTCGGCTATGCAACGCTACTACGCAGCCATCAGAGATACATACAGCAGCTATTTCACATTGAGAACGATGGCGTTGTATGATTTTAAAGAGGGGGTGGAGTTGGAAGAAATACTTGTGTCAAAAAATGATTAACAAAGCAACCATACGAAAACTCGTTGACTACATCCTCCTCAACGCCTGCTCCATCAACTCTTCGGGGCTGTACAATGGGAAAGCGGGAATGGCTTGGGCACTGTTTGAAGCGGCATGCAGCCTGCAAGATGAATATATAGAAGAACAGGCTTTTGAACTTTTACAGGAAGCCTTGGTAAACAAAACGGAGGATATTAGTTTTGAAAATGGGATGAGTGGAATTGGCTACACATTGCTTTATTTGATAAAAAACGATTTTGTTGATGCCGATTTTGATGAGTTGTTTGGCGAGCAGCTCGAAAAGATTTTGACTACTTTTGAAAAACTGAAAGAAAATCCCAATACAGTCTTGAATGCGATAAAACTAAACTATTTTCTGAGTGTGGTAAAGACGTATCGCCCATCTGACAAGCGGATTGATGAAATGATGAAAAGCATCTTTGAAGCCAATGAACTTTACTTTGCCATTCAGTTTTTCGATTTCAAAGACATAAATTATATCAATAATAAAGCGTCGGTTTTATCCAAGTTTGAAACGTATCTGAAAACGGTCTATGATTGCGGATATGCAGCTTATTCGCAGGTGGTTTTAGACAATTATGCCGATTTATACCGAAGCGGAAGGGTAAAAAGCTCCTACAAGGTCGCACATTATTTAGAAAAATTGGATAAAGAGAATAAGTACAAGGATGTAATCAGTGAAAACAAACGATTTTCAGTTTTAGATGATGTAAATAATATCAGTTTAAGAGACTGTATCGAGCTATCTCTCTTAACAGGCAATGACAAGTATCTCAACCCGCTTCTTACGGAAAAAGAAAGCGAAATAGAGAAAGTGATTTTAAGACTTATTCCACCCGGAGCTCTGAAAGCGGGATATGAACAAGGAGTGAGCAGGCTGTTAATGAGCATAACTAACAACAAAGTGAATTTTATATGAAAAAGAGAAAACTAACAAGAGAAAGTTTGGCGGAATTGGCTGCGAGAATGCCGGTGCTCAGTGAAATTGGAATGCGTAAGTATATAGGTGGTCAAGATCCGAGTGTCGTTTATACCGTTGAGGAATATCATTTTTTAGAAAGTATAGGACAGTGGACACAAACCGCTTACGTGTCTGGAATGGGTTATGTGTTACCTACCGTGACAGTTACCGGTACATATACTGATTATGAATAATACTTCGACGACAACTACAGTTTCAATTCTCCAAGTGGTACAGAGGGAGGTTCGTCAACCAACGATGACATGAATTCTAAATTAGCATCAGCAATCGCTGTAAATACATCTGTAAAAGATGCATTATTCAAGTTAGCAGCCAAAACTGGTGATTTAGGAAAAGCTGTTAATGGATATTTAAGAGTAAATAATTCTGTGGGGGGCGCTTTCAGGCGTGTTCAATGCGTATGTCTCTTTAGAAGCTGCCTTTGAAAAACCTACTCCCGGCAACGTTTCAAAGGCTGTGGTAAGCACGGTTGTCGTTACAGCTCAAATTGTTGGACGTTTTAATCCATGGACAGGATTAGTGTTAAGCATTGCAGATGTCTCAGGTTTAAGCACAATAGTGTATAAGGGCATAGATAAACTAACAAACAGTAATTAATTCACACTTTATGCATGAAAAAATTACTATCGGTTTTATACCAATACTATCTAAAGGGAAAGAAGACTAAGGACATACCTTATGTTTCAGCATTGAACGCTATTTTTTTTACAATCATCGTTAATATCGCTGCACTTTCTTTTGGCTTCGAGGTCAACTTGCTTAAATTAATACCATTAAATTGGGGTTTTGACAATAAGTTAGTTCAATATGTAATCGGAATAATGTTGATGGCACTAATATATTATGTCATAATATTGTTTATGCCCAAAGAAAAGTTGCAAAAAACGAACTTTAGTTCAAAGGAATATAAAATAATTCTCCGGTCTTTTTTTACTTATTTAATCTTGTCTGTGTTGTCTATGGTAGCACTAATGATTAAATACTTTATCACGCACAGATAAAATATTAGCAGACTATTAATTTATTTGACAAACAAGGAAACTATTTTACCGTAATTTTATGCCCCTCATCAATCTTTACCTCATAGATATGTCCCACGCCACCAACACTTCGGGCGTGGACAGATATGTAAGCACGCTGATTAGCGGGCTTCGGGGTATTGCGGAGATACAGGCGCATTGGATACACCTGCGGAATGATGATACGCTGCTTTTCCCTAAGGAAGAAAAAATTGGACATTACACCAAATACAGCATCCCGATGCCGCAGCAGTATAACACCATCATAGCCGAACGATTTTGGATACGAAAATACAATGAACAGGTTTACAGGCTTACCAAACATCTATTTGACGGAAAAGAAAACTGCATCATCCACCTGCATACGCTGAATTTGATAGATTTGGCGGTGTATATTCGCGAACTGACGGGATGCAAGATGATTACCCACCTTCATTGCATCCCTTGGAAAGGACTGTACAACAGCGATAAAAAACGTTTCAACCGGCTCTATGAATTAACTTACGGCAATATAGCAAATGCCGAAAAGCCAAATCCCGAAATTTACGTAACGAATAACTGTGAGCTGCAATCTTACTCAGCACCCGATGCACTGCTGTGCGTAACCGACTGTGCCGTGGATTTTCTAAAAACTTGCATACATCATTATTCCGATAATATCCGCGTGATACCCAACGGCATAAACGACCACAAGCAATTAGCTCCGAAACGAACGAATAAAACGCCGCAAGATAAATTCCACTGCCTGTACGTGGGCGTGGTAAGCGAGAGCAAAGGAATAATGTATATTCTCAAAGCACTCAAAATGGTGCAAGAGTGCGGATATAGCGTTTCACTATCCATTGCAGGAAGCTGCGGTTCTACTTTCCGACAAAGCATAAAACAAAATTTCCCTGACTTGGAGGTTGATGTAAAAGGACGAATTCCGTTTGATGAGCTAAAAGAGCTATACGCCGCGTGCGATATAGGAATAATTGCCTCACTGCAAGAGCAAGCCAGCTATGTGGCAATAGAAATGGCTATGTTCGGCTTGCCGATTATAACAACGGCGGTGGACGGATTGGACGAGATATTTACCGATGAAGTGAATGCCCTGAAAGTACGCACGAAGTTCTCGCCCGTTTTTGGGCTGTCTGTAGATGTAGAAATGATGGCTACCCAACTGATACGTTTTATAAACGACGAGAATTTGAGAAAAACCTTGGGTAAAAACGCACAAAAACTGTATGAAGAGAAATTAAACCTCGAACTGATGATAGACAGAACCGTCGAAGTGTATCGGGAATTGAGCCTAAAATAAAATGCAACGATGACAACAAACAAAGATAAACAAACACCGCCCATCTCCATTGTGCTGCCAGCTTACAATGCCGAAATGCACATCCGAGACGCCATAGACAGCATTATTTGCCAGTCATTCGCGGATTTTGAGTGCATCATCGTGGACGATGGCTCCACGGATGGCACATGCGAGATAGTCCGCTCGTTTGCTGACAATCGAATTGTTTTATTGGAGAATAAACACGATTTCATCGCTTCGCTAAATCTTGGAATGAATGCAGCTCGTGGAAAATACATAGCCCGTATGGATGCCGATGATATAATGCACCCCGACCGACTGAAAATTCAGCACGCCATAATGGAAGCCGAGCCAAGCATCACGGTCTGCGGTGCGTGGATGCAGCATATAGGCGAGGGCGTAGCACCCGGAAGCATTGCCGGAAGCATAAGCGGATTGGTAGAGTATCCGTTGCTGCAATTTCTAAAAGGAAATTTTATGTTTCATCCTACCGCGATGATACGAAAAATTTTTTTGGAGACAAACCAGCTGAACTATGAAAACTATGCCTACGCCGAAGACCTGAAACTGTGGACGGAAATTGCTAAATTAGGTGGTGTGTTTTATATAGAAAACCAGCCGCTGCTTTACTATCGAATTTCTGAAATGCAGGTTACCAATCAAAAAAGCGAAGAGCAAAAAGCCACCGCCGAGCGAATACTGCTTGAAACGCTGAATTGGCTTTTGTACAGAAACAAAGACAATTACCCGGAACTTGAAGACTGCTTTAAGAGCTTAATCACACTTCAAGAAAAAGACTTGCTTAACTTTAGTGGAACGTTACAAATACTACAAAAAATATTTATTTCTAACAAAAACAAGCTGCAATTAGCTTGAGAATCAAATATATTTATTAATTTTTAAAAAATCAATTTTATGAGAAAAAGGAAACTAACAGTGAAAAATTTAGCAGAACTGGCTAAGAGAATGCCGGTGCTGAGTGAAGATGTGCAAAGAAATTATTTAGGAAGAGGAGTTTATTTTAATTCCAATGGTCAATACCTAGGAGAAGTTATGACAGGTTCAGATGATATGATTTATGTTGTTTCTGATAATGATTGGAATAAAATTCAACAAAAAGGAAATGATTTAGCAACTACTTTGAATAGTGAAAACATTTCAAGAGTGTCGCTATCTTCAGTGTCAAAACCGTTGCAACAAACTGTTATTAAACACTACGCAAGCAAATATATAGACGATTTTAACGGTAGTGTAAATGTAAACTCCAATATTCAAACTTTTGGTAATAGTGAAGCTACTATGGGATGGAAAGATTATTCATTCAACGAGCTTTATATTAATCCTACTTATACTGATAATTTTAGAAAAAACTCATTGATAAGCAGTTTACAACATGAGAATTTTCATAAAAAAATATCGACTGGAATTGAGGGCGAAGAATCTGGCTCATATTCAGAAGAACAAAGATATTACGAAGATGAAATAGAAGTTATTTTAAAACAAGTAGAAACCAGTGAATATTTAAATACAGGTGTAAGCTTTCGAATGAATCGTGCTGCAGTTTTATATCAACTTTGGCAGTTAGTGCCTAGTTATGGTAATAAGACGCAAGAGCAAGCACAAGCAATTTGCAAAGTAAATGGTCAATACAATTCATCCTTATAAACAGTTAATACTATGAAAACCAAACAATCAATTTTTATCATTTTTATTTTTATTTTTAGTGTTTGTCAAGCCCAAAGTGATGCTCATAAAGTAAAAGATGAATTAAAAATAAAAAACAAAATATATTTATTTCAACGATCTTCTTTATTTAATATTGATGGATTTAAGACTTTTATTCAAAAGGATGAGTCGTATATGTCGGATGTATTAAGTGAAACTTTTTTAACACCTGCTCCCACAATGTATAAAGGGTACTATGTGCAGTTTGAGATGAGAAACGATAGTTTATATGTGGTTGATGTTGTGCAAGATACCTGCAAAATGACTATGGCAGACAAACAAAGAGTAATTCCTAAGCATGAACTATTTGAGCGATTTGAAAAAATGACTGCTTGCAAATTTAATAATAAAAATGAAATGCACGCTTGCTGGCTTAACGGTGACTTCTATTTAATAAAAACTAAATATACAAATTTTATGGAAGTCTGCAATAAAAAAGATTTAACACATAATGTTTATTTGATGAAGCCGTATTCAAATGAATATAAATTTATTATTAAAAATGGAATATTGAAAAAAATGAAGAAAGTAAAAGCGAATAAAACAAGGAAGAATAATTAATTGCAGTATGCTATATTAAAATATCAATCGTTGCTTTTTTACATGCTATTTGTAACCCAATTAGTAAATATTCATCCTCTTTCAGTTTATATGCCCCCTTCCCTATTGGGACTTTCCCAAAGGGGAAGGTTGGTTGAGTTAACTTTTATCAATTTTACGCTCTAAAAGTCCCTCCCGGGGGATTTGGGAGGCATATAATTTCATAATTCAGACTGCTGAGTAGTTACAAGTCAAGATGATTTCAATTAAAAATCTCTCCTTTTGAGAATGAAAATTATATTTATTTCTGCGAGTAATCCCTATGATGTAAACAACTGGTCCGGAACTCTCAATAAAATGTTTTGCGCATTGATGAATGACCATAAACTGAAGTTTGTGGGAGAGGAAATTATTCAACAGACACATGTATTTTCAAACAATTCATTTTCCTGCTTAGAACCATTAGAAAGATATGCTGAACCGCTCGGAAAGTTACTATCAGAACGGATTAAGAAGTTAAATCCAGATTTAATCTTTGGTGGAGATATTAATTTTACGCCATATTTAAGTTTGAATATACCTAGTTTGTATTTTACGGATTGCACATTTCATCAGTTCCGAAAATATATAGAAATAACGAATCAGGAAAGAGTGTTAAATGGTGAAACAAATGAAAAAAAAGTATTAGAAACCTATACTGCGGTCTTGGTAAGTAGTGAGTGGATAAAAAATGATATTAATTCTTTTTATGGTATTTCTCAATCCAAAATCCACGTCGTAGAGTTCGGAGCCAACATTCCGCATCCCGAGAAATGGCAACACGATATTGATACCGCCGTGTGTAATCTCGTATTTATCGGACGCAATTGGATGAAAAAAGGCGGCAATAAAGCACTCGGAGCATACCGTCAGCTGAAAAGCGAAGGCTTTGCCTGTACTCTTACCATCATCGGTAGCGTACCTCCCGAAATGCCGGAGGAGGACGAGGATTTAACCATTATCCCATTTTTGGATAAATCAAAGCCGGAAGATTTGGAGCGGCTGTGCAGTATTCTGTACCACTCGCATTTTCTGATTTTACCTACCGAATTTGATGCTTTCGGTATTGTATTCTGCGAAGCCTCCGCTTACGGCGTGCCGAGCATTGCTGCCGATGTAGGCGGGGTAAGCCAACCCGTGCGTGAAGGCGTAAATGGTTTTTTACTTCCAGCGTCTGCCACCGCCGGAGATTATGCCGAGAAGATAAAATCGGCATTCGCCGACAAGAGAAGCTATCTAAAACTACGTGCAACCTCCCGAGATGAATACGAAACACGGCTGAATTGGGAAACTTGGGGTAAGAAAGTAAATAAGATATTGGAAGAAACGGTGGAAAGTTATCGTAGAGACGGACGGTCGTCCGTCTCTGAAAAAGAGCAATCAGCCGTCTATAGTGAAGATTTCTACCTTCCCGTTTACGTTATCAATCTCAAAGACCGAACGGAACGGCGGAAACATATCGAAGTGCAATTTCACGGTAAACCGGAGTTTGAACTCACGTGGATAGAAGCCGTTGAGCATTCCATTGGAGCAGTCGGGCTTTGGCAGAGTATGGTAAAAGCGGTGCAGACAGCCATAGAGCGTGATGATGACATTATGATTATCTGCGAAGACGACCACAGCTTTACTCCGGCATACAGCAAAGAATACCTTTTGGCAAATATCATCGAAGCTAATGAACAAGGCTCTGAACTGCTTTCGGGCGGCATCGGGGGCTTTGGTGCAGCCGTGCCTGTGGCAGTCAACCGCTACTGGGTGGACTGGTTTTGGTGCACGCAGTTTATCGTGGTATTCAAGCCGCTTTTTCAGAAAATTCTGGATTACGATTTCAAAGAGACCGATACCGCCGACGGTGTTTTATCAGCTATAGCCGAAGATAAAATGACGATGTATCCTTTTATTTCCATCCAGCAAGATTTCGGCTACTCGGACGTAACCCGTGCCAACAATGAAATATCGGGGATGATTACAAACCATTTTCGACAAACAGATTACCGACTAAGCGTAATCCATCAAGTGGCACATAGGTTTGTAGTAAACAAGTAAACCATAGTTTTCGAGTGGACAAAAAATAAAGAAATGTTTTAATAATCAAGGCAAAGCTACTTTTTGTGCGTAGCACAACACTATATTATCCCCATACGCACGGCGTGTGGGGAAATTAAAGGCTTAAACAATGACAAACTACAACAAAAACGAACAAGACACGCTTCCATCTTCATTAACTCCGGCAATAAAACAAGAAAACCTGCCGGAGGAGCAACGACAAACTGACGAAATCAGTCAAAAATCCGAAGAAGTGCAAGCCATCATCGACCGAATGCCAACGTATTGGGTAAAATGGGTGGCACTTTGCGTGGGCGTGCTGATGGGCGTTATCGTGCTGCTCGGTTTTCTGATACAATATCCCGACACGGTGGACGGACAAATTTCCGTAACGGCAACCACTGCCCCTGTCCGCTTGGTGGCGAACAGCAACGGACGTATCAACCTGCTGCAATCCAATAAAACCCTGCTTCAAAAAGGCGACGTGATTTCTTACTTGGAGAGCGGAGCTGATTATAAACACATCCTGTGGGTGGATACCGCACTCAACCTTCTGAACACTAACGCTTCCGCAAAAATATCCCTGCCCGACACACTAATCCTCGGAGAAGTCAGTTCTGCCTACAATGCTTTTCTGCTCTCTTACTTCCAGTACGAACGTGTGGTGTCGTCGGATATTTACGCCACTATGCGACAGAACCTCCGCCAGCAAATCCAATCGGACGAAGCCGTCATAGCCAATCTGAATGACGAAATGCAGCTTAAAAAACAAATCCTGCACACCTCTGCCGACCAGTTGCGAAAAGACAGCCTGCTTCTTGCCGCCAAAGGCATTAGCGAACAGGAATACCAACGCCAACGCAATGCACATCTGTCGCTCCAAGAAGCCCGCCTAAACCTGCAAAGCAGCCGACAGATGAAGCAGTCGGAACTTGCCCGAAACGAATTGGAAATACAACGCATCCTTTTAGAAGAAACCGAAACCAAAGAAAAAGCCTATTCCGATTTTATCAGCCGTAAAAACGAACTCTCAAACGCCGTCAATCTCTGGAAAGAACGCTACTTGCAGTATGCACCCGTGGCAGGCGAATTGGAGTTTCTCGGTTTTTGGCGCGACAATTATTTTGTGCAGGCAGGTCAGGAGCTTTTTACTGTTATTCCCGATAAAAACAACATCCTTGGCGAAGTAATGATACCGTCGTTCGGAGCGGGAAAAGTAGAAATAGGGCAAACCGCCAACGTAAAAATCAACAATTATCCTTACGATGAATACGGACTGCTGAAAGGCGTGGTAAAATCCGTATCACGCATTACCAACAAACTGAAAACGCAAAACGGAGATGTGGATGCTTATCTTGTGCTTATCGCCTTTCCCGACGGAACGGTAACGAATTTCGGCAAAACGCTTCCCCTCGATTTTGAAAGCAAAGGAACCGCCGAAATCATCACCAAACGCAAACGATTAATAGAAAGGCTGTTTGACAACTTAAAAGCAAAAGGAGAAAAATAGAATAACCATTTAAAATAATTTCAAAATGAAAAAAAGAAAACTAACAAGAAAAAATTTAGATGAGCTGGCTAAAGTGATGCCGGTTCTTAGTGAAGAAGTGCAAGCCTGTTGTTGGGGTGGTGCTGTATATTTTGATGAAAATGGAAATCGACTAAATCGAGTTGGGTCTTCAGATGAAATTCGAGTGATTTCAACTACTGAGTTTAATCAAATTCTTCAATTGTCTGTCGATGACCCTGATTGTAATTATGGTGGTGAGGCATTGAAAAGTAGCTCAGAGAGCATAAAAAACAAAATATTTCAATTTTATGTAAGTCAATATGCTCCCAATGCAACATCTTTCAAAATAGGAAATAGTAACGGGAATTTTGCTCATAGTACTTCTGATGGAAAAATAGTTATCAATGAATCTTCTTCTGGAATTTATAATGAGAATGATTTGATTAGTGTTTTGCAACACGAAAACATCCACTTGTCATACCTATCTGGTGGATTTTCTGGAAATGTTGATGATAATACAGCACGCTTGATGTTTTCAAGTTTAGAATATGAGTTAAACACCCTAATGAAACAAATATCTTTACCTGAATTTCAATACACATCTACAATTTTTAAAGAAAGTATCGCACTAGCTATTCACGACACATGGAATAAATTGGCGATTTTTAAATCAATAGATGAAGCAAGACAACTTTGTGGATTATAAAAAATATTGTTTAATAAAGAGATAAATATGAAAAAGAAATTATTAACTTTTTTGCTGGGTTGTCTAATATCAATGAATGCTTTAAGTATCGACTGTCTAAATTCACGAGACACCCTGATATATAGTGAAAAAAAAATTGTCTTAAATTACTCGCCGATGCATTTTTTTGGCACTAAATCGCTATATCTTCTTGATAGCACAATTGTTGATTCAAACAATACCGGTGTTCAATGTGAAGATAAGAAATACATAGTAAACTATATAGTTATTAAAGGTAAGATTTATGTGTCAAACGTAATGTCTGAGATAGTATCAAAAAATATAAAAGAAAGATTTGAGCAATTAACAAAACGAAAATTTAACAAGAAGGGTTTATTGAGGGCTTATTGGATTGATGGTATGTTCTTAGGCAGGGTTGATGCTCAGCCATATCCATTGGATTTGCCATACTACAGCTCAAATAGAGATTTTATTCCGGGAATAGGAGAACTTTATAGATTAACAATTCGTAAAGGTAAACTTATCCGCATAGAAGATATTAGTGATACGGAAAATGAAAAAGGCTTGGAGTACAAGCGATGGCTTGAAAATTATAATAAAATTTTGCATAAAAATGAACAATAATTTAATTTGAAAATAAAGGAAATAACCGCCGAAATCATCACCAAACACAAACGATTAATAGAAAGGCTGTTTGATAACTTAAAAGCTAAAGGAGAAAAATAAAAAATGCTCTTCCACCGTTTCCCCGTAGAATATCAAATGGATTCGCAAGACTGCGGACCCGCATCGCTGAAAATCATCGCCAAGCATTTCGGCAAGTTTTACTCGCTGCAATTTATGCGCGACCGATGCGGCATTACCAAAGAAGGCGTATCGCTGCTCGACCTCAGCACCGGAGCCGAAAGCATCGGGCTGCGAACGCTTGCCATCAAATGCACCATAGACGATGTGGTAAACAGCATTCCCTTTCCGGCTATCGTGTTTTGGAAAGACAGCCACTTTATCGTGGTGTATCATTCCGATAAAAAACACGTGTGGGTGTCCGACCCCGCGAAAGGGCGCATCAAATACAGCCACGAAGAATTTCGGCGGGGATGGTATCAGAAAGGCGAAAACCAAGGCGTGCTGCTTGCCGTAGAACCCACTGCCGATTTCAAAGACAGCAAAGCCGAGCGGGAGCAGAAACGAAACAGTTTTTCGAGCATTCTAAAATACTTCTTTCCCTACAAACGCAATTTCGGGCTGATATTCGTTATTATGCTCGTTGTTACCGCTTTGCAGGGGATGCTGCCATTTATTTCCAAAGCGGTAATTGATGTGGGTATCAAAACTTCGGACGTGAAATTTATCAATATGGTGCTGATAGGCAATATCAGCATTTTGCTGAGTGTAATGATTTTCAATATCTTGCGAGATTGGATATTGCTGCACATCACGGCAAGGGTAAACATCGCCCTTATTTCGGATTACCTGATAAAGTTGATGAAACTGCCTGTAACTTTCTTTGAAAATAAACTGCTGGGCGATATTCTTCAGCGTGCGCAAGACCACGAACGCATCCGCAGTTTTATTATGAACAATTCGCTGGCGTTGATATTTTCCACGCTCACGTTTGTCGTTTTCGCCGTCATACTGCTGATTTACAATGCCGTCATATTCTACATTTTCTTAGCCGGTTCCATCCTGTACGTCTGCTGGGTATTGCTGTTTTTAAGCATTCGCAAAAAGTTGGATTGGGAGTATTTTGAATTGCTTTCAAAAAATCAGAGCTACTGGGTGGAGACCGTTTCAGCCATTCAAGACATCAAGATTTACAACTACGAAAAACACCGTCGATGGAAGTGGGAAGAAATCCAGGCACGCCTCTACCATGTGAATAAACGGGTTTTGGCGGTTACCAATGCACAAAACCTGGGAGCGCAATTTGTGGAGAGCATCAAGAATATGGCCATTGTTTTCTTCTGTGCAATGGCGGTAATCAAGGGCGACATCACGTTCGGGGTAATGATTTCCACGCAGTTTATCATCGGGATGCTCAACGGGCCGTTAGTTCAGTTTATCAATTTCGTGGTGTCGGCTCAATATGCCAAAATCAGTTTTCTGCGCATCAATGAAATCCGCCAGCTCGAAGACGAAGAAGAGCTGTTGTCCATCGGAAGCACCACCATTTTACCCGAAAAGAAAACCATTACCTTGGAGAATGTCCATTTTCAATACACCCAAAATTCACCGTTGGTCTTGCGGAATATTTACCTGCAAATACCTGAAAATAAAATTACGGCGATTGTCGGCGGGAGCGGAAGCGGCAAATCCACTTTGCTCAAGCTTTTAGTCCGACTTTACAAACCGAGCTACGGCGAAATAAAAATGGACACCATGAACGTAAATGCCATAAACCTGCGCCAATGGCGGGATATGTGCGGCGTTGTGATGCAGGACGGAAAAATGTTTAGCGACACCATTTTGAATAACATCGTGCTGGATGCTGAACGGATTGATTACGACCGACTGCGTGAAGTTTGCCGGATTGCCCAAATAGAAGACGAGATTAATGCTATGCCTAAAGGTTTTGAAACTACCATCGGCGAAACCGGACGCGGGCTGAGCGGCGGGCAGAAACAGCGTTTGCTGATAGCACGTGCCTTGTATCGCGACCCGAAATTCTTGTTTTTGGATGAAGCGACTAATGCCTTGGACACCATCAACGAACGAAAAATCGTAGATGCACTGAACAATGCTTTTGAACACCGCACGGTGGTAGTAATCGCCCACCGCCTCAGCACCATCCGCAATGCCGACCAAATAGTGGTGTTAGACAAAGGTTTTATTGTTGAAATTGGCAACCACGATACCTTGATGGAGAAAAAAGGGCATTATTTTGAGTTGGTATCGTCGCAGATGCAGACCTGATACTATAGGAGCGTTGAATTTTTGTACAGAAATTCAACGCTCGTTTTTTCATTTTCCCAATTTCCTCTCAATTTCATTTCTTTCTTTTCTCAACCTCTCTTCCCTCTCCAATATCCTCGCCCGCTCTCTCACATTTTCTTCAAAAGTTTCCACCTGTTTTCGCAAAGCTTTGATTTTCTTGCTGTTTCTGTTGAAATAAAAAAGCGTATCCAATTCGGCGAAATCGTTGGCAGTGGCTTTTCCTTGCATTTGGATGTAACGGAATTTCAAATCGTTGTCCGAAAGCGTGGCGTTTAGGTTTCTTTGTGAATAAATCCCTACAAATAAGGCTACAATCATCACAAACATTGAAAGAAAAACAGCCATTCCGTAGGTGGATGTCGGGGTGATTTCGATTTTTCGTTTCTCTTTTTGGATAAGCATTTCGATGTGGTTTAATCGGTCGGATTGGCTTTCGTGGAAAGTTTCTATTGCCGATTTGAGTTCGGAAATTTCATTATCATTGTCTGTATTGGGTTGTTTTTGTCCGATTTTTTCGATTTGTACATTCGTTTTGTCTAATTTTTGGTTGATTTCTTCAAACATCATCAGGATGTTGTCGTTGCTTGTTGTCATAAATATTTGATTTTTAGAGTTTATTTTTTGTTTATCGAATTCTACGGATTTTTATTCTGCTTTGCGTGGCAAGTTTTCTCGCTTTCAAGGCTTTGATATAATCGGCAAGCGTGGCGTCGTAATGCGGACTGCTCAGCATTGTAAACACGATGAGTTCGGTAATTAGCGATGTGAGCGTTTCCACAGCACTCTCGGCAATGTTAGCTTGCTGAGCTTGCTTGTCTGCTTCCTGCAAGGCTTGATAGGCGTTGTCTTTGATTTGGCGGTCAATTTTCGAGAAACTACACGCTCTATCAACCTTTGAGCCGTTGATTTTCACGCCGTCTTTCTCGAAAATAATTCCTTGAATTTTATCGGTTTTACCTGCCGTTTTAAACTGAAAAGTGACGCCGTTTTTCTTCAAATGTTTTTCCAATTCATCCCACGTTTTAGATTTTGGAACAGCACATCGCAAGGTATCAAAAATCTCGTACTTGGTTTTGTCGTAACCGATTAGCCGTTCACGGTTCACGTTTTCTTTTCCGGGTGCGATGTACAAACCGTGCTTTTCGGTCAGTTCCCGGCAGATTTTCGTGCTCCGGAATTTCTCGTTTTTATCCGAAATCAACTTGCCATCGTTGTCGATGCGGTTGATGCAGAGATGAATATGCGGATGACTGCGGTCGTGATGGCGGACAATCAGGTATTGCGTATTCTTGATATTCATTTTTTGCAGATAGGCTTCGGCAATTTCAACCATTTTCTCGTTCGTGAGATTATGCTTATCCTGTTCCGAAAAATTGAGCGAAATGTGCCAAACCGGTTTCTTCACATTCGGTTTCATTGATGCTTGCAACTCAAAACAATTCGCCGTAAGCTCCTTCGGTTCAGTGCGAACGCCTTCCGCTTTCAGTATTTCGGCTTTCTCTTTTTTGCTGAGCATATAGCCGATTGCACCCGAAAAGTTTGTGCCTTTTACGATTTTTGCCGTCATAATTTTATCCGTTTTAAGAGTTCGTCCAATTCGTCCATCAGCTTTTTTGCCGACAGTTCTATGTACCACACGCCTTGCACGTGCGCCAATTTTACCAGCTGATTTAGGTTGTTTGCCATTCCCGAAATTTTGCGGAGAATGTCGTTTTGTTCCGGCGAAAAGCGTTGTTTGATTTCGCTCGAAAAAATCAGTTCCCGAAGGAAATCGCATCGGTTTTTTCCTGCCGTTTTCGACTTGCTTTTGAGCCCTAAATATTCGTTCGTGTTCAGTTTCAAGGAGAGCCGATACTTGCGTTTTTCGGCTAAACTTTTGGCGGGGCGACCGCCTTTATTTGTGGAATTATTTCGTTTCATTTTGATGTCAGTTAAAAGGTAATTTGTTAGACCAGCGGGATGTGAACCTCTCCTTGCAAGGCAAAGCACAAGTAAACTTGGCTTTGCTCTTGCTTCGTTCGAGGTTTCGGGCATACCGAAACACAAACTTGCTTAGTTAGAAATTTGAAGTTTTCTCGCATTGAATAATTTGCTGTTTTTCATCGTCTGAATCCTCTGTTTTTATTGATTTTCGGCAAAATTTCCGGCTGATTTTTCACCATTTTCTTCCCGCACAAATAATCGTTCATGTCCTTAAAATCCGCATATCTTTTTGAAATATCTGCAACCGGTAAATTCAATTTTTGCAGTTTTTTGAGAGCTTCTTTTCCGGCTTCGTCGTTGTCCAAAAAGGCGTTGATTTTGCTGTGTTTTGAGAGAAAAGGAACGGCTTTGTCGAGATTGTTTACCGAGTTGAGAACAACGGCTGAAACGTCGGCTTGCCCCGCTTGCAAAGTCAGCAAGCTGAGATAATCCATAAAACCCTCGAAAAGGTTTACAGTTGCCGTTTTTCGGACGAACGTGATGATTTCTTTGGGTGGAATACAGCCTTTGAATTGCGGATTGCGAAGTTCGTAACCGTCCGCATCGTTTGGAAAACCGAGAGCGAAATAGTTGCGTCCGCCGATTTGGTAATGGATTTCCTTGCAAAAGGATTTGGCGGTTTGAATGTCAATTTTTCGGCTTTGCAGAAATGCCAAAAGTTTGGGATTTTCAAGCGGTTTTATCGAAGTGATTGTTAATGAAGTATCTACATTTTTATTTTCATTTTTAGAAAAATAAGTATGTTGGTACGTCTTTACATTTTTATTTGCTTGATTTTCTAAAAATGTAGTTGCTTGAATAAAATTGCATTGTTGCATTTTCATCACTAAATCAATAATACTTCCGCCTTCGCCGGTTCCGAAATCGTACCAGAGATTGGCTCGGAAATCGACTTTGAAACTGGCGGTTTTTTCGTCCCGGAACGGACTTTTGTACATTCCGTAGGTCGGGTGTTCTTTGGCGGGAAAAATTCCTTGTGTGGCAAGATAATCCTTTATGGATATGTGTTTTATATTGTTCGTTTGCATAATTTCTATTTATTTTTTAATTATTTTCTAAGTTTTCGGGTTTTACCTTACTACATTATTTTGTTCCCGTAAGTAATTGACAGTGAAAGGAAAAAGAGTAGTAGCACGGAATTTTGTAGTAACTATTACGTGAAACTCAAATTGTAGTAGGTAGTAAGTTTGTCGTAAGAGGATTTTTTGCCCATTACTACGCCGTAATTCTTTTTCTTTCACTGACTTATCCTTATTTGTAGTAAGGTAGTAAGTATAAATTGTTCTAAAAGAGTGGTGTAGTTTCGCTGTTTCAAATTGCGTCTATCGGCACCTCGTTTCCATTCTGCATTTTTTCTGTTTTAACATGTCGTTGTATTGATTTTTATATTTATTTTTTGTCTTTATCTTTATCTTATTCTTATATATTGGATTGAGGTTTGGGTCAAGGTTAGGTGTCAAAATCCGTTACCTAAACTCAACCCTAAACCGGATGCGATTTCCGCTTATCGATTTTTCAATTTCTTTGTTATTCATTATTTTTCTATTTCGTATTAATAATTTGAATTTCATTTGCAAAAGTGAATGTATAACCGATTTTTCGGATGACAAGAAGTGCGGATTTTTTTGCCTCGTTTTTCACTGTTTTGATGGGGAAGGTGGAAAGTTTGAGATAAAAAAAGGAAAGTTTTCGTGAAAAACGGTATGGGATTTTCGATGTCGTTTTTTTATGGATTTCGTCAAAATGCACTGTTTTTCGTCTCTGCGTTCAAAGGATTTATTTCTTGTGAAAAATCGCACCAGCCACCCTGAGATTTTTGCGCAGGATACGCCAAACACCGCCAAACGACGCCACGTTAAGCCATTCTGTTCCATTCTAAGCAATCGGTTTGCATAAGCCAAAGAAAAGCACTTATCTTTGCCGGAAACAGAAAATTTTATCGAAAAATCAACAACAATAAAAACTTTAAAAACAATGGGAATTACATTAATCGAAACCCGCACGTGGGAGAAAATGAACGAGCGGTTTGCCGATTTTATCGGTCGGCTCAACAGAGAACTCGGCACAAACGAGCAAACGAACGAATGGTTGGACAACGGCGATGTTTGCCAACTGCTGAACATCAGCAAACGCACCTTGCAATCGTACAGGGACAGCGGAAAACTGCCCTTTTCGCAAATCAACCACAAGGTGTTTTACAAACGAAAAGATATTGAAGATTTCTTAAAAGAAAGGGAGATTTAATGTGCCGATTTACCAATATGTCAATGTGCTAATATGTCAATATGTCAATGAGTTGTGCGATTGTGCTTGCACAAATGTATTCTTGCATAATTGCATAATTGCATAATTGCACGATTGCATAATTGCACAACTGCACGCACGCATACAGAAAAGAATACAAAAATGAGTACAAGAAAGAAAGCAATCATTTATTAACCAAATAATAAACACACAACTATGTCAAACGATTTGATAACCAAAGACAATGCCCTTGTGAGGGTATTTTTTGAGCGGATGGACGAAACGCTGAAACGCCTCTCGCACGCTCTCGAAAACAGAAAACCGACCCTGAACGGCGAACAGTTCCTGACCAATCGGGATGTGTCCGCCAAACTGCACATCAGCCTGCGCACCTTGCAGGAATACCGCGACAAGGGACTGTTACCGCACATCAAATTAGACGGAAAAATCCTTTACCGGGCATCGGACATTGAGCGGCTGTTGGAAAGTTTTTACTCCGGGTAAATACTTTCTGCCTCACCAATCCGTAAAAACTAAAAAAGCAAACCGCTTCCTTTTGGGGATGGGGTTTGCTTTTTTTAGTTCCTTTGGGTTTATTTCTTGTTTTTCGTTTCCTAAAACAAATTCTCCTTTTCTATTTTTTCCGCCAATATATCCATATCTTCCGCCACTTTTTGATGCGTGATTTTCGCGTAAATTTGCGTAGTGGAAATGGAGCGGTGTCCCAAAATCTTACTCAGTGTTTCAATCGGCATTCCGTTGCTCAGGCACACGGAAGTCGAAAACGAGTGCCGTGCCTGATGAAACGTGAGCGGTTTGTTCAAGCCTGCAGCTTCGGCAATGGTTTTGCAAAAAATGGATGCCGTGCTTTTCTCGATATTTCTGAAATAACGCCCACGCAGTCCGTCGTCTTTGTAGATTTCCAATATCTGCAATGGAATTTCCGTAAGCGGAATGATGGCTTCCACTTCGGTTTTTTCCCGAAACAGACGGATTTCCTTTCCGCCCCGCTCGTTGGTAAGGATGTTTTCGGGTGTGAGCTTTACCAAATCGGCACGCGACAATCCCGTGAAACAACAAAAAATAAACATGTGCCGAATATAATTGGCACGTTCCCAATGGATGGGCGTTGTCATTATCTTACCGATTTCGTCCAGCGTCAGCCACTTGCGGTTGGTCGTTGCTTTTTGCGGTTCATAATCGACGAACGGGTCTCTGAAAATATAGCGTTTCTGCACGGCTGTCCGTACCACTTTCCGCAAGAAAATCATCAATCCTTTTACCGTATTGGGTTTCTGTTTTTTGTCCACCCGAAGAAAAAAATCGTAATCCTCAATAAAATCATACTCCAGCGAGAGAAACGACACGTCGTCAAAACCCTGTTTCTCTTGCACAAACTCCCGCAAATTATTGTATCCGCACCGATATCCTTTGTACGTAGAAAGCGTGTGCGTTTTTCCCACCCGCTCTTTCATATCCTGACACAGTGCACCGGCTTCCGCAAGCAACGAAGGCACTTGTCCGGTAACGCCCAAAAGTTCGTTTTTTATTCGTTCGGCAGTAACATAGCCGTCTCTGTCCAAGAATTTGGCATAATGTTTTTGGGCTTCGGCAAGCAATCGTTCCATCTTTTGGTTTCCGCTTTTGGCATCATCGCTTCGTCCCAAAATAAGCGATTTCTTGGCATCCCATTTATCGGGAGCAACTTCCAATCCGGTGCTGAATTGGGTCTGCCTGCCGTCAATGGTTATTCGTCCCATTATCGGACTGCATCCGTTCTTTTTCACTTTTCCCCGATTAAGGTAGAAAAGCAGTTTGAATGTACTTCTCATAATTTTGATATTTAATAGGTTATGGAATAAAACGTAATCTTCCATTTAAGCGTTTCATCACCTCGTGCATATCTTTTTCAATCTTTTCCGATGAAACGGCGGCGTAAATCTGCGTAGTTTCAATGTCCCTGTGTCCCAACATTTGTGAAACCGTTTCGATGGGAACGCCGTTGGAGAGCGAAACGAGCGAAGCGAAGCTGTGCCGTCCCTGATGAAAGGTAAGCGAACGTGTCATCCCGATGCGTTTTTCAATGACTTTCATCGTGTCGGATACCGTCCATTTTTGCGGAGCATCAAAAACAAAACCCGATTTTCTGCCTTTGTGCTTGTCAATGATTTCTATGGCTTGGGGCAGCAAACGCAAACTGTAAGGCGTTCTCGTTTTCTGTCTTTTGCCCCGCACCCAAAGCGTTTTGTCTTCATTCATAAAAATGTTTTCTTCCGTGAGTTGAATGATGTCGATAAGCGAAATGCCCGTGAAGCACGAAAAAACAAACATATCCCGCACCGTGTCTTGGCTTTTCAGCTCAAAACGGAGGTCTCTGATTTGCTGTAATTCTTCCGCCGTAATGCTTTTGGGGAATGCTTTCGGGCGTTTACATTCGTAGCCGAGAAAAGGATGGATAGAGAGTGTTCCGCGCGTTACGGCTTGATTGACGATGGTGCGGAGCGATGAGATGATGTGATTGGCTGTGGAGCGTTTCATCTCTCTGTCGATAAGCAGATAGCGTTCAAAATCTTGGATAAATCCCAAATTCAACTGGGTAAACGGAATATCGCTCAATTTTCGTTTGTCTTTGAGAAACATTTGCAGAACTTGCAGGTGGTATTGCCACCTGTTGAATGTCCCAACCGTACGGTCAATACCGACACGCTTTTCCAATCGGTGGTTGTACTCCTCAAAACTTTTGATAAGGGTTTCTTTCGCGCCTGCCATTCCTTGGTACGCCTCTTTTACTTGTTGGGCGGTAATGGTTTCGGCAGTCTGCTTCAGTTCTCTGAAACGGCTGTGAACGAGTGCCGAGATTTCGTCCAATGCCCGATTGTGTTTCACGGCAATATGGCTCTTGCCGATCAAGCGTGCCTTTCTCGTGTCCCAAAGCTCATCCGGCACTCTGATTTTGGTTGAAAACTGTGTTTGGCTTCGCCCGATACTTATCCGTCCGATGACGGGGCAGTTTCCCTCTTTGTCTTTGGCTGTCCGCTGGATGAAAAACGACAGTCGCAGGTTCTCTTTTTTCTTCATTTTCTTACGCTTTTTTAGTGTTACAAAGTTAGTTGTCCAACCAAGGTTCACGGCTATGAAAAAAGCGGAAAAACAAGGAATAAAACACGGATAAACAGACGTTTACATCGCAATCCGTTACCCTATTCATCGTTATTTTTCAGGGGTTACGATTTAGGTACGGAAAGTCTGCCCGAATATGTCCTGATTTGCTTTTTTCTGAAAATGAAAATCAATGCAAAACAGAGTTATCTCTCTTATTTCCAAACGCTTTTACCTAAACTGCATTTTCTTGCTTGTGAGGGGAATACTTGCCCGGAATGGATTTACCACATTAATCCACCCGCTGTTCCATTTCTTCTTATAGTAAAAACGAGTAGGCAAATTAACGGAATACTCGTTTTCCATCAGGCGGGTTTCCTGCATAAAACTCTCGTTTTCGGTATTGAACACATCGTCCATCAGGTTGTTTTTCAGCAGTCGGCTTATCCACAGTCCAGCCATCAACAAACAAATATACCCAACGGAAATAGTGAAAATATACCACACCGCAATCCCCGCTTTGGCAATCGGCAATGCCAAAATCCAAAAATTCAGAAAAAACAGCACGATACCGAAACCCAGCACGATCCAAATCTTCGTCCACGTGATTTTTTCATCTTTCACGCCTTTCGTTCCCAGACAGGACAGAGCCAAAAACAGCACCGAAAAGAATTTCGTAATCAGCGGATGTTTGTACAGTCCCGCCGTTCGGTGAAAATTCATCAGAATTTTGTCCAGCACACCGATGGTTGCGTTCCATTCCTGAAACGCCTCGTAGCAGTACCAGTAACAGTGAATAACCACGAATAAAATACTCACAGCCCGCATAAATTCCATTGTTTTTGCCAAGCCTCTTAAATCGTCTTCTTGTTGCATATATAAAATATTTTGGAACACGGATAACACGGATTTGACCGATTATCACAGATAATTAATCAATCCATGTTTAACCGATTTATCGGTGTAATCCGTGTCCCGGTTGTTTATCTTTTTCTCTTTATTTTCAGTTTCCCGTGCTTATTTCTCAACTTCCGTTGGAAAGCCAATTCCTTGTAATCGATACCGTGCACGGTAATCGGCAGGTTAGGTTCTTCGGTAAATTCCTCGTAATATGTTTCCTCTTCGATAGTAAGACTTTGTTCTAACTCTTTCAAATCTATCGCTGTCAAGGCTTTTTCCGATGGCACGGTATATTCCAAAAACGGATTTTTCCCACTCGCGAAATACTCGTTGAATACATTCGCCGAGTAGCCTTTACCCAATCGGGAACCGTTGGCTACTACGCCCAATCCGTCCGAAATAAACGTAATGCCGTAAATACGCCCTTGCTCGTTTTCACGGAGAACCACATCAATACCGCGTGCGTTCATTTCCGCCAAAAACCGCTCTTTATCGGGCGTAGTTTTCATTACTTCCATTATTGCATTGCGAAGCAACGGAGCTTTCTCTTTGATAACCGATTTCGATTTTTCAAAATGGCTAAAAACAGCACTAAATCCCGTCCCACGACCAATTTTATTGGCGTGCAAAGGCGACATTAATTTATTTTCGTCTTTGTCAGTTATAGCATACACCAAACCGTCGTACTGCTTTCCTTTGTATTCCTTGCGGACTTCTTCCACAGAAATATTGTATCGGGACAGGAGCAAATTCATCTCGCCCAACGACTGAAAAGCGTAACGTTTCAGCACCGCCCGCACCACACCGCCAATCTGTTCCCGCACATTTCCTTTATTTATATCAGCCGGTTTTATTTCTTCCACGGCAACATCCTCTTTCCGGTTTTTGCGGTTTCCGCTCGGTATCAAACCGTATTTCAGTTCCAACTCATCGGTAATCTTTTTGCTACGCCTGCCCTCGAAAGCGTGCGGTAACTTCTTCCCGAAACTATCTACCCGAAGCGATACGATATGGATGTGTTCGCGGGCAATATCATTGTGTTTGAACACGATGTAAGGCTGATTTTCGTAGCCCATCCGTTCCATATACTCTTTGGCAATGGCTTGTAATTGTGCCGAAGCCAGCACATCGTCGGGATGCGGATTGATGGAACAATGAAACACCGGTTTCTTGGTGCGGATGCCCGACGGCAGGCGGTTTTCCATATCCGCCAATGCCCGAAGCAGGTCTGTTTCGCCACGCTCATCCACGCTCAATCCCGAAGTCAAAATCACCGAAGCCGTTCCCGATTTCACCTTCCCGAAGTTGTAAGCCAAGACGTTTTTCAAGCTGATCGGAGCAGTTATTTCGGCAACCATTTCGTGTTAAATTCAGTGGTTAAACGGATGCTTTCTTCCAAAAGAGCAATGATGTTTTCCTGGTAAACTTCCAATTTGGAGAGCAAAACACGGGCGGTTTTTACCGAATGATAAACGTTAATCGAGCGGACAGCCTGATTATACAGCACCCCGATTTTGCGGATTTGGGCGTTGATATGTGTCAATCGCACGTAGAAATCCACCGCGGAAGCATCGTGCGAAATCACCCGGAAAGGGGTTTGAAAAATCCGATGGCGGATAAAATCCGACTTGCTTTTTGCCCCCGAACGCTCGTAGAGGTCGAGAAAGCGGGCATTGTCCGTTTCATTCAACCGCAAATAATAACGAAACGACGTAGTGTTTTCAATTTCTTGGTTCTTTTTCATTGTATAGATTTAGGTTTTTAGCTTACGACTTCGGAGTAAGCTCACATCCCCGCACCGGGGCAAGGGACTTTTGTCGGCAAAACGGCAGGTTGTCGGACAAAAGTACACCTTGCCGAATAAAACGTATTGAAAAGCTATTCCGGGCAGTCGAAAACGCAGGTGCCGACCAGCCAAAAATCCGTATTCGGGAACGGTGTGAACAAATCCGGTGCAAAGTTACACCGCTAATTTGTAGCAAATGGCAGGTTTGTTTCCATCCAAAGAAAGCCAAAGGAAGCGCAGTCAATCGAAGCCTTGATGTTGGTGCTTTTCCGCTTTTCTTTGTGCAAGCATA
>CAZCIU010000015.1:0-29496 GCA_964498765.1 uncultured Paludibacter sp.
CTTTCATCCTTTCCGCATTCTCAGCCACGGTCAGCTGATTAATCACATCCTGAATGTCGCCGTCCATAAATGCCGACAGATTGTAAATCGTATAATTGATGCGGTGGTCAGTAATTCGGCCTTGCGGATAGTTGTAGGTGCGGATTTTTGCTGAGCGGTCGCCGGTAGAAACCATTGTTTTACGCTTGGAAGCAATCGCATCGATGTGCTTTTGGTACTCCATGTTGTAAATTTTGGTACGAAGCATTTCCATTGCAATTTCGCGGTTCCCAAGCTGCGTACGGGCTTGTTGGCACACTACCACAATTCCAGTAGGGCGGTGCGTTAATTGCACTTTGGTTTCTACTTTATTTACGTTTTGACCGCCGGCACCACCCGAACGTGATGTGTGAAAATCTATGTCTGCCGGATTTATCTGCACGTCAAATTCATCCGCTTCGGGAAGAACGGCCACCGTGGCGGCAGATGTGTGAACACGACCTTGTGTTTCGGTTTCAGGTACACGCTGAACGCGGTGCACACCGCTTTCATATTTCAAAATACCGTACACATTTTCGCCCGTAACGGTAAAAATAATCTCTTTGTAACCGCCGATGGTTCCTTCGCTGAAATCGGTCACTTCCACTTTCCAACCTTTTTGCTGACAGAAATATTGGTACATTTTGAAAAGGTCTCCGGCAAAAATGGCTGCTTCATCACCGCCCGTTCCACCACGAATTTCCATCACTACATTTTTCGCATCTTCCGGATCGGCAGGAATGAGCAGGAACTTAATATTTTCTTCCATTTCTGGAATTTTCGGTTCCAATTCGTCCAGTTCTGCACGAGCCATTTCACGCATTTCGGGGTCGTTTTCATTCGCCAAAATGTCTTTGGCTTCCTGAATATTCAGCAGAGCAGTTTTGTATTCTTTTTGCGCATCCATGATTTTGGAAAGCTCGCTGTATTCCTTGTTGAGCTTGATGTAGCGCTGCATATCGGCTATCACAGCCGGATCGGTTATGAGCGTCGAAATTTCTTCAAATTTATGTTGAAGACCTTCTAATTTATCGAGTAGTGATGACATTTATTTTATATACGATTTTTGATTTTAGAAATTCTATTGACTAAATCATTTAGCCGAAAGTTGTTGCAAAATTACGATTATTTTGGCAGGTGATAAAATATGAATTGAATAGATTTATTTCACTTTATGTTTTTTCCTGTCAATGCCAATATCATACATGGATGCAGGGTCTTCAATCGGCTCTATATGTGTAGAAACGGTTACCAGTTCTGAAAACATATTTTCAATCGTTTCCTCAATATTTTCGGCGTAATCATGCCCTTTTTGCACGCTCCAATCGCCGGGAACTAAAAGATGCAGCGAAATAAATTTTCGCATTCCGGCTTGGCGTGTCATAAGTGAATGATAGTCAACTTCTTTTGATTTTACACTGTCGAGATAATCTGTGACCAGTTTTAGTTCTTCATCAGGAATGGCTGCGTCCATTAAGCCGCTGGCAGAACGTTTAAGCAACTGAAATCCAGTCCAAACGATATTTAATGCAACTAAAATAGCAATTATCGGGTCGAGGATCAGCCAACCTGTCAAATTTACCAAAAGTACAGCTACAATCACACCGCCTGATGTCCAAACGTCGGTCATCAGGTGCTTTCCGTCAGCTTCAAGCAAAAGCGATTTGCGTTTTTTTGCATTTTTAAGTAAAATAAAAGCCACACCAAAATTTACCAGCGAAGCACTCAACGAAATAGCCAGCCCTAAACCCACATTTTCAATCGGTTGCGGATCGATAAGTCGGGGAGCAGCAGACCAGATAATGCTGAATGCCGCCACCATAATCAGTCCGCCTTCAATTGCGCTGGAGAAATATTCTGCTTTTGTATGTCCAAATTCGTGCCGTTCATCAGCCGGCATTTCCGATATATGAATCATTATCAAAGCAACCAAAGCCGCAATTAAATTGACGCAGGATTCTAACGCATCGGACAAAAGTCCCATGGAGCCGGTCAGAAAATAAGCATAAAACTTCAGTCCAATCGTCACAATTGCTGCCGCAATGGACAGATAGGCGAATTTTTTGAGCGATTGTTTTTTCATTGTGAAATAAATGAATTATTTCTTGTTGTTATAGGCTTCCAATGCTTTCGCAAGTACAATCAGAGCATGCTTCAAGTCTTCTTTGTTTAAGACATAAGCAATTCGAACTTCGTTTTTTCCAAGTCCCGGTTCGGTGTAGAAACCGCTTGCAGGAGCCATCATTACAGTGCAGCCTTCGTATTCAAAATCCGACAAACACCACGAGCAGAATTTATCCGAATCGTCAATAGGAAGACGAGCCGTGGTGTAAAATGCGCCCATTGGGATAGGAGAGTACACACCTGGAATGCGGTTCAGACCGTCAATTAAAAATTTTCGGCGTTCCACATATTCATCGTAAACTTCCATCAAGTATTCTTGTGGCGCGTCCATAGATGCTTCTGCAGCAATTTGCCCGATTAGCGGCGGACTTAATCTTGCCTGACAGAATTTCATCACTGTTTTTCGCACTTCTTTATTTTTGGTGACCAATGCTCCAATTCGGATGCCGCATTCACTGTATCGTTTTGATACACTGTCAATTAATATAACATTTTCTTCAATGCCATCTAAGTGAAATGCCGAAATATACGGCGCGCCTGTGTAGCAAAATTCACGATACACTTCGTCAGAGAATAGATATAGGTCGTATTTTTTCACCAAATCCCGAATTAAATTCATTTCTTTTCGGGTGTAAAGATAACCGGTAGGATTGTTTGGATTGCAAATTAAAATTCCTTTGGTTCGTGGTGTGATTAGTTCTTCGAATTTCTCAATTGGAGGTAAGGAAAATCCATCGTCAATACTTGAAACCACCGGCTTTACAATCGCTCCGGCACCGATAGCAAAGGCTGTGTAGTTGGCATAAGCAGGCTCCGGAACAATGATTTCGTCGCCCGGATCCAGGCAGCTCATAAACGCGAAACTTACCGCTTCCGAACCTCCGGTTGTAACGATAATATCGTCAAATGCAACTTCAATGTTAAATGTACGGTAATATTCAGCCAGTTTTAGTCGCAAACTTTTATTTCCATCGCTCGGACTATATTCCAAAATCTCACGATCGATGCTGCGAATGGCATCCAATGCAATTTTTGGCGTTTTAATATCCGGTTGACCAATGTTCAGATGATACACTTTTACACCGCGAGCTTTGGCTTTTTCGGCTAAAGGAGCAAGTTTACGAATAGGCGATTCAGGCATAGCCAGACCGCGTTGAGAAGTTTTTGGCATTTTGTTTATGTTTGTTTTGTCTGTGTAGTTTTACTTTTATTAATTGAAAAAGAATTTTATCTTTTAACTTTTATCTTTCTACTTAATATCCACCATCAATTTCAGATTATACTGTCTTCCGGTCAGGTAGTTTGGACTTCCGTGCTGAAAACCGTAAATATCCGAAACCCAGTAAATAGAGTTTTCATTCTTAAAATTAAAGAGATTGAAAATTTCAAAATTCAGCCAGATGTTGGCAATGTTACGCATCATTTTTTTGCTCATTATTTTATCATCGCCATTTACAAGCACTCTGGATGCACCAATGTCAACTCGTTTGTAATCGCGAAGGCGGAATCTATCTCCCATAAAACGTGGACTTCGCGGCGGTCCTACAGGTAATCCATCGGAATACATAGCTTTCAAATGAAGTTTGTATTTTGGATTACCGGGCAAGTAATCCGAAAGCATCATTGCCAAATTGTATCTTGCTTCATTCGGGCGAGAAATCCAGCCAGGATAAACTGTTTTTCCATTGCTGTCAATATAAAAATCGCCCAGCACATCTTCTTTGGATTGCATAAGCGATAGATTAATCCACGAATCGGTTCCGGGAACTAATTCTCCAAATAATTTGAAATCAACTCCGGCGGTATAGGCTTTGGCGTCATTTTTCCCGGAATAACGTATGCGAACATTGTCCACGTGATAAGTGGTGACGCGGTCAGCCAGTTTTAGATAAGTTTCAGCAGTAAATTTGAACGGTCGCCCAAGCATGCGGAAATAATGATCGCCACCCAGAACGAAATGCAAGGAACGCTGAGCTTTCAGGTTTGGATTGAGCTGAACTCGCACATTGCCAAGCGCATCGCTTACAGTGTCACGCAATTCTTTGTAGAAAGGTGATTGGTAATACACACCTGTGGCAAACCGGAAACTGAAATCTTTATCCCAATGCGGAAGAATGGAAATTGATGCACGTGGACTGAGCAAAAATTCCTTGTTGTAAGTCCAGTAACTTGCTCGAACTCCTCCTGTCAAAGCAAAAAGTGCAGCGTCCGTATTCCATCGATATGTATCTTGGATAAAGGCTGAGGTACGATAGCTTTGTAATTTCTCATTTGATTTGAGATTGTAGAAAATCTCCAGCTTTTGGTCGTCTTTGTATGGCAAAGAATAACCTGCCGAATCACGCCATTCCCACTCCACAATCTTATCGTAAATAATCTCGCGCTGAAAGTTCGCACCCCAACGGAGCGTATGTCCGGATTTAATAATTTCACCCGAATGCGCAATGCTCGCAACAGTTGCTTTCAAGCGATTGCGGGCGTGCTCGTGATAAGTTCCGACACCCAGCTTTTCTCCTTCTTCTACTTCGCCGGTTTGACCCATTTTCAGTTCGCCTAAAACATATTCACCGGTAATGTCAAATGTTTCATTTTCATTGGAATGGAAGGCCGAAGCGGTTAAACCAAATTTCACATTTTCTTTCGGTTTATAGTTGAATGACGAGGCTCCGAATGCAGTCTGAAATAAGTCTTTTTCCTGCCCTTCGTAGTAAACTTTTAATCGTTCAGCCATCTGAAACGTACCAAAACGCGTTTCTCTGTCTTCGGGAATAAATGTATAGTCATTTCTGGAAAAATTTCCCAAAAAACTAATCTCCGTTTTCGGCGTCAACTGGAATGTGAGGTAATTCTGATAATCGATAAAACTTGGTTGATAATTTCCACGGGTATCAAGAGTTCCAAGCAAATATTTCGATGTTTTATAGCGGACGCCGTGCATTTGCGTGAAGCGTTTTCCGGCGGTTCCTACATAAGCTGAAGCACCCAGCAAACTAATCATTCCGTTGGCTTCGAAGGATTTTGGTTTTTTGTATTTGACATCCAGCACTGATGCCATTTTATCGCCATATTCTGCATTAAATCCACCCGATGAAAAGGCTACATTGCCTACCATATCGGGATTGATAAAGCTGAGACCTTCCTGCTGTCCGGCACGAATCAGGAGCGGACGATAAATTTCTGTTCCATTGACATAAACGATATTTTCATCGAAATTTCCACCGCGAACATTGTATTGCGAGCTTAATTCATTATTGGAAGTCACTCCGGTAAAATTTATCAGCAGTGACTCGAAACTTCCGCTTGCGTTAGGCATCATACGGTATTTTTCGGCTTCGATGGTTTCCATATTGGACGTGCTACGGCGATTTACACTCACGCTTACAGCGGCAAGTTCGGTAGATGTGTAAGGAAGTTCCACGGTTATTTGAACCACTTGTTTTCCGGTTGGGATGGTGTGACGAATAGTTTCAAAACCGACGTGAGAAAAAACAATGGTCAGCGAATCGGAAATAGTGGTTGTAAGGTCGTAATATCCGTTTTTATTGGTTGTTGTGCCAATGTTTGAATGCTCAAAACGAACGCTTGCATTTTCTACACTGCGATTATTTTCATCAACTACATAGCCGTAAACTCGCAGATTATGCTTCTGTGCAGCTGCACTCAAAGCAAAAAACAAGCAAACAAATAAGCAGATTATATTATTGTTCATTCTATTAATTGGTCGGATAAGATGTGTGAAATATTAACAAATAATACTAAAACGTCGATTTTGAGTGATTATTTGTTTTTTAACTCACAAAATTAGTGATAATATGCCTTTTTGCAAAATAGAGAAGAATGAATTTTAAGGAAAAGAAATTTACCGGCTTAGAAAACCTTAGTAAATCTTCGATAATCTGTTTCTGTCCAGCACAGTAACGAGGCGTCCGTCGGTTGTGATAATGCTTTCATCTTCCAATTCTTTCAGCGTGCGTGCCAATGATGGTCGTTGGACTCCAAAATATTCCGCCAATTGTGTTCTGGAGCGTTTGAGGGTAAAATAATTCTTTTCGGGAGATGTTTTTTCGAGCAGAAAAATTGAGAGTTTGTATTTTAAACTTTTCAGCGAAATAAGCTGGAGTTTTTCAGCCAAAAATACCGTCATATTGGCACTCAGATTTAGGAAATTTATCAGTATTTTCTCGTTGCTCACCATTTCCTGAAGCCATTCTTCCTTAGAAATTCGCAACAAAGTGCAATTATCCAATGCAATAATATCAACCGGATATTTGCTTTCGTTGGCGTAAATAAAGGATGGAGCAAGCGGCATGATGGCTTCCAACATCTCTATTTCAACGATATTTCCTTCCTTCGTAATCATCTGCGTGCGAACCGTTCCGCGCATCAGCAGCAAGATGGAATTTATCGTATCTCCTTGACGTACAATAATTTCGCCTTTAGTTACTTCCCATTTGGTATCTTCGTATTTTTCTAAAAAAGACAAATGCTCAGAATGACTGAGATTCCTGAAAAGCGGACAAGAATCACAGGAAGTGTGATCTCCTATTTTATGAACCGGGCAGTCTGTACAGTGGTGCAAGGACATATTTTGGTGTTTTTGATAATCGAAATGCAAAGATAGAAAATTTTCCCTCTTTTTGCTTGAAATGCCCTAAAATCTGGCAATTCTAATCAAAGTACGTTCTCTTACATTTCCCGATGATTATCAAAAATCTCAATTTGCAGCTTCAGATAACCTAAAAGTCCGATTGCCAGAACAATAGAACCGTACGAAAATTCCTTGATTACATTCTCTTTTAGAATAAATCCGAGAAATCCGGCGATGAAAAAGATAATGATGGATGCAATGGTAAAACTGATAATAACTTTTGCTTTTTTCGGATTTTTCCAGATGTTTTTTTCATACTTCAGTGAGGTTTTGCTGGAATCCTGCAATGCCGCAAAACTCAAGGTTAATCCCATGAAAATCAACGCGTAATTGTACCACTTGAAAAGATATTCCGGATTTTCTGTAATATAATCAAAACCTTTGAAAATGGGTTTTACAATCAAAAACAATCCGATGATTAGCAAAGGATATTGCAAATAACTGAGCGTATGAAAAATTTGTTTGATGTTTTTCATATTTTTCTCTTAACTAAAACGGAAACAACAAAGGTAAAGCAAATATCATTATTATCATCAAAATCAACTGCAAAGGAAGTCCTACTTTCACGTAATCCATAAATTTGTACCTTCCGGCAGACATCACTAAAGCATTCGGTGGCGTAGAGAATGGACTTGCAAAACACATACTGGCTGCTACCGTAACCGCGAAAAGGAAAGGGTAGGGACTTACGCCAAGTGACATTGCCGTTTGAAATGCGATTGGTGCGAAAAGCACTGCAGTAGCCGTATTGCTGATAAACATCGTCAGGAATGAAGTGGCAAGATATATTCCGGCCATTACCATTGCAGGCCCGTATGGATTAAGCGCGCCAACTATTCCACCGGAAATAACCGTGGAAGTTCCCGTTTTTTCCATCGCGATGGCGAGCGGTATCATCGCTGCAAAAAGCACTATACTTTCCCAGTTGATAGTTCGGTAGGCAGCTTCTACATTTCTGAAACAACCTGTAAGTACCATTGCCAAAGCTGCTACCAACGATGCAATTACCGGTTCCAATAAATTAAATGCCATAGCGGCAATCATCAGCACCATAATCACGGCCGCAATCGGAGCTTTATGGTCAAGTAAGACTTTGGACGCTTCACGTTCCGGCTGCCCAACTACCACGATGTCAGCTTCTTCGCGGTTCAATCTGTCAATGTCTTTCCAGTCGCCCTGCACAAGCAGCACATCGCCGGAATGAATGGCTTCGTCTTTTATGTTTTTATAAAGAAAACCATTTTTTCGTCTGATGCTGAGCACATTTACGTGGTAATTTTTTCTAAATCCGGTTTCTTTTACCGCTTTATTCACGTGTTTGGAGTTGGACATCACCACCACTTCGGCTATGCCAATCTCATTAAATTTGAATTTTCCGGAAAAAATCGGTCGTTGCTTTTGCCTTGCATCCACAAAATGCAAATCATAATCCTGCACAAAATTCTGCACGTGTTCAAAATTTCCGAAAACATACAAATAATCGCCTTCTTCAATGATGCTTTCAGGCAATGCCAGTTTTTGTTCTACCGCTTGATTGAATGGTCCTTTTTTGCTGTTTGGCAATTTTCGGATTTCGATAATAGAAATGTCATATTCCTGACTTACAGTAAGTTCGTTCAGTTTTTTATTGAGAATGGGCGAGTGTTTTACCACTTCTACACGAAAAAGATTTTCTGCAATCTGGTATTCGTTGACCAATTGCTGCGGTGATTTTACGCTGCTATCGTCATCGCTTGATTTTTGCTTTTTGTCTTTTTTATCCAGAATTTTGGATAAAAACCAAAGCGAAATCACACCTACCACAACCGTAATAATTCCCACCGGAGTAAATGAAAAAAACGAAAGCGGCTCAAAGCCATTTTCAGCCAATGTATTGCTAATAATTAAGTTTGGCGGCGTACCGATAAGCGTCATCATTCCACCCATACTGCTCGCAAAAGCCATTGGTATCAGCAGACGACGTGAGTTTACCTCGGCAGTTTTTGCCATGCTGATTACTATCGGCAAAAGCAGCGCAACGGTTCCCGTATTGCTCACGAAAGAACCGAAAAGTGCCGTTACGAGCATTATCAGAAAGTAAATTTTCACTTTGCTTTTTCCGGCAAAATGGAGTAGATAATTGCTCATGGATTTTGCCAGACCGGTCTGAAATACAGCACCACCAACCACAAATAGCGAAACCATCATAATGACGATGGGATTGGAAAAGCCGGAAAGTGCTTCGGTAGGAGTGAGTATGCCGAGTAAAACTAAAGAAACTAATGAAGCTAACGCCACAATATCCGAACGGATTTTTCCCCATACAAAAAGTGCAGCTGTTATTGCCAGAATGATAAGAACGGTAGTCATAAAATAATAGTCAGAAAATTGAATTATTCGTAAAATTCTGACAAATTTAACAATTTAAATGGAGTTATTAAAACTTATTTCTAATCGTTGGAATGAATTTTAAAAAATTAAGAAATCAAGTAAATCCGATTACGCATTCTCGTCAATCATCCGCTTGATGTCGTCCCGATGTCCATACACTACCAGGATGTCGTTTTCTTCCAAGCGCGTGTTGGCGGTAACAATTTCGCCCGCTTTAATGATGGTGCGGCTTGCCCCAAGCTTGTTGAGTTCGGTTACTTGCTTAAGTTTGGTAAGTACTATCACGTTGTATACTTTGTTAAAATTGATGTTCAGAATAGTTCGCCCAATCAATTTTTGCGGCACAATAAATTCTACGATATTATGCTCTTTGGTTACTTCAAAAAGATTGATGTAGCTCGCCGTTGAGAGTTTTAGTGCCCAGCGTTCGGCAGTTTCTATTTCCGGACGAACTATTTCCGTAATGCCCATTGCTTCCAGTACATTCTCGTGAAGTGTAGATACTGAGCGACTTATCAGCCTTTTTACTTGCATTTTTTTGAGCAGTGCGGTGGTCATCAGGTTTTCACCTTCGTTTTCGCCGATGCAAACAACTACCACATCCGAATTTTTCAGCGGCAGGTTATTTATTGCTATTGGGTCGGTACTGTCCAGGCAAATTACGTGCGTGAGTTTGTCTTTCATCGCATCTACTTTCGCCATGTTTTTGTCGGCACCAACTACTTCGTGTCCCATTTTGGTCAGTTTTTCGCCCAGCGAAGCACCGAAATGCCCTAAACCGATAATTATAAATTTCATTACTGTAGAATTATTTAATCGTTAATTGCTTTCTTAATTTATCAAAATATCTTCAGAAGGATATCTGTAGTTCGCTTTATTCACTTTTTTCACCAATGCTACTATCAGTGAAAGTGTGCCTACACGTCCCAAAAACATTGTAATTGCGATAATTACTTTTGCCGCATCCGAAAGCGAAGCTGTAATTCCTCTGCTTAAACCAACTGTGCCATAAGCAGATACTACTTCAAATAACACGCTCAGCAGATTTAACTTAGGATCTGTCAAGGCGATTATCAGCGTGTTTATAAAAATTACAAAAATGGATAAAGTAATTATTGCAAAGGATTTATTAACAGAACCTTGTGAGATTTCCCTGTTGAAAATTTCAAGATTTTTCTTGCCTTTGGCAATCGATATAATATTCGCCAAGGCGATGGCAAAAGTGCTAGTTTTAACACCGCCACCGGTGGATGCCGGAGATGCCCCAATCCACATAAAAATCAAGAAAAATAGCGTTGTGGGCAATGTCATTGCACCTGTATCTACCGACTGAAAGCCGGCTGTACGCGTAGTTACCGAACCAAAAAACGACACCGCCAATTTTCCGATAAAGCTTTTATGTTCCGCCAAAGTGTTGTTATATTCAAAGAGCAAAAACAGTAAAGTTCCGCTTACGAGCAAAATCAAAGTCGTGGAAATAATTATTTTTGAATTTAGATTTAGTACCCAGGGCTGATAGACTTTCTCTCTTTTTTTGAAAATTCGCTTGACCCAATTGCTGAATTTATAAACAATAAATTTCCACGAATTAAAAATAATGGGAAATCCCAATCCACCGAAAATAATCAGAAACGCAACGACGGTCTGAAAGTAATAGTTGTAGCGGAATGTATCTTCGTAAAGATTGTATTTTAAAGGAGAAAATCCGGCATTACAAAAAGCGGAAACAGCATGAAACACAGAGAAATAAATTCGATTTCCTACACCGGAAACAACATCCTTACTCAATCCGCTAAATAATAGAATTGCCCCGATGAATTCGATGCTGAAAGTAACTAAAATAATCTTTTTCAGTACATTAAAAACATTGTCGAGCTTATCTATATTGGTCATTTCGCCCATATACATCTGATTCTCGTAAGATGCATTACTTTTGAAGAAAAAGCTGAAATAACTCACGAAAGTCATTATACCCAAACCGCCAATTTGAATAAGAAAAAGGATAATTGTCTGACCCAAGAGTGTGAAAACCTCGCCGATATCCACGGACGAAAGTCCTGTAACACACACGGCACTTGTAGCGATAAAAAGCGCATCAACGTATCTTATCTCGCCTCGAGTGGCATTCGGAAGCATTAGCAGCAGGCTGCCCATCAGAATGATTAAGAAAAAACTCGCGATAAACAGCTGAGCCGGATTAACAGCCTTGTACTTAAATCGGAAATTGATGTTATAACTTTCACGGATAAAAATGAAGAATATTGCCAGAAAAGACCAGCCGTTTTGTAATGCGTCGGAGCCTTTAAGAAATAGTAAAACAGCATTTTGGAGAAATACGAGCAGGATAAAAATTGAGAGAAAAATATCAATCCCAACAATTTTTTTGTGCATCACCTGCCTTTTTTGGTGAAGTCTTAAAACTTGCGAAGCAAAGAAAATCAGAAAAGTAAGATGATAAATAAAGATGAAAACTTCATTTGTCTGCGTGCCAAAACGAAATCCCAGATCAGCGATCGAGAGCAAAAAAGCGATGACAGCAAAGATAAAAGAAGCTTTGCTCAATCGAATAAGTTGCGAGTGTGTATTGCCGTTTTTTTCTTTCATAAAACAATGATTAGAAAAACGTGCAAAATTATTTATTTTTTCGTATGATTATTCAGATTAGCCGTTTTTTTTTAGCAAAAAAACAATAGAGAACGTATTGAAAAGTTAAATGAATGAATGAATATTTGCTTATAAACTAAAATGTGATGAAAATGCAGGATAGACGAGTAGACGAGTAGACAAGTAAACGAGTAGACGAGTAAACTAAACGAGTAAACAGGCAAGCAAACACCCAAACACCCAAACACCCAAACACCCAAACACCCAAACACCCAAACACCCAAACCAATCAACTAATAACTAATTAACCAATAACCAATTAACTTTCTAAAGTCTCGAAACATTCTTAACACCTTTCACAATTTTAATTTTTTTGATCACGCCATCCAAAGCTTTGTTGTCATTGACCATTACAGTCAGATTGCCTTGGAAAAGTCCGGCGTTCGTATCAATGGAAATAGAGCGGAGCAACACATCTTTTTCTTTGGAAATAATGGATGTGATATTCGTTACAATGCCAATGTCATCGTGTCCCACCACTCGCAGCGTAATAGGATATTGTGAGCCTTCCGACTTGCCGGACCAGCGTGCTTTGATGATGCGATAGCCGAAGCGTGAAATCATTTGTGGCGCGTTCGGACAGTTGCTGCGGTGCACTTTTATTCCGCCCGTAACGGAAACAAATCCAAAAATATCATCACCATAAATCGGGTTACAGCACTTTGCCAGCTTGTAATCCACGTTTTTCAGATCGTTGTCAATTACCAGCACATCTTCTTTGGACTGCGTTTCGGGAATTGCCACCACTTCCTGCGAGAAAGTCTCAGCCGTGCGAGTTTCCACGCCAACCACACTGTCGCGGCGTTCCAGTTCCAGGTACAAATCACGAATGTCGTGAATGTCGATTTTTTCCTGTGCAATAGCCTGATATAGGTCGCTAACCGTTTTGTAGTTTTTCTTTTTTGCCAAGCGGGAGAAACGCCCATCGTCCAAATCAATTTTCCAGTTTTTGAAGCGGCGTTGCAGCGTTTCACGCCCAATTTCCGCATCCTTAAACTCAATTTCCTTCAGCGACTGACGAATTTTATTTTTCGCTTTGGACGTGGTTACAATGTTAAGCCAAGCCGGATTTGGTTTCTGCGTCGGCGCTGTCAAAATTTCCACCTGATCGCCGTTGTTGAGCGTGTATTTTATCTGGGCGTGCTTGCCGTTCACTTTTCCGCCCACGCATTGAGCACCCAAATTGGTATGAATGGAAAATGCAAAATCGAGTAGGGTAGCCCCTTTCGGAAGTTTGTGCAGGTCGCCGTTTGGAGTGAAAACAAAAACTTCCTTGTCGTACAAATTCAGCTTAAACTCATCCATAAAATCCACGGCATTCAAATCCGGATTTTCCAGTATTTCACGGATACTTTTCAGCCATTCGTCCATACCGGTTTCACTTTTTATACCCTTGTATTTCCAGTGTGCCGCCAGCCCCATTTCTGCCACTTCGTTCATTCGCTCGGTACGAATTTGCACTTCCACCCACTTGTTTTGCGGACCAAGCACTGTAGTGTGAAGACTTTCGTAGCCGTTCGTTTTCGGAATAGAAAGCCAGTCGCGAAGTCGCTTAGGATTAGGCTGATACATGTCTGCCACAATGGAATAAGCCTGCCAGCAAGCCGCTTTTTCTTTCTCAATGGGCGTGTCAAAAATAATCCGAATAGCAAATAAATCGTAGATATTCTCAAATGCCGTATTTTGTTTACGCATTTTGGAATAAATGGAATGGATGGATTTCGTGCGTCCTTTTATCTCGAAAGGATGACCAATTTCCTTCATTTTTTCGTTGAGCGGATCAATAAATGCTGCGATATACGTGTCACGTGAACGCTTAGTTTCGTTCAGTTTTTTGGCAATTTCTTTGTAAATATCGCGGTTGGTGTATTTCAGCGACAAATCTTCCAATTCCGTCTTGACTTTGTAAAGTCCCATACGGTGTGCCAATGGAGCATACAGAAAAGAGCTTTCACGTGCAATCTGCTGCTGTTCATCGGCAGGAAATTTATCCAGATTTCGCATCGTTTGCAGCCGTACAGCTACCATTATCAGAATAACCCGAATATCTTCCGCCATCGAGAGCAGCAGTTTTCTGAAATTCTCAGTTTCGAGCGCCACGTTTTTTTCATAAAGCTCTTTTACTCGCTGTAGTCCGGTAAAGATTTGAGAAATTTTTACATTAAAGTTTTTCTCAATGTCTTTTATAGCAATAAATTCTTTTTCAATAGGTTCTGTAAGTAGAAAACTAATAACAGCCGCTTTTCCAAGTCCAATTTCATTCAAGAGAATATTAATTATCTCAAAACTACGAGCAACAAAATCCAGTGCTTCCACTTCCGGATTTTTTCTTTCTGAAAGGAATTTATTTAGAATTTTTCTCAGTTCTTTCCGCTCATCACGCGTAAAAAGCGAATGATGAGAGGCATATAATTTTCGATACAATTGAATGCTTTTGAGTTCCATAATCTGCGGTTTTTCTATTTGCAAATATACGAATTAGAATTTATAAGATTTTAGTTGTGTGATTGAAAATGCGATTTTCTTTGACTTTTTTCACTTAGAGTTCGTGTTTTTTGGCAAAAAACCATTTTCTTTCGTATTTTTGTGAATAAATTGATATTTTCACTAAATAACTCATCAAAAACATGTCTGCCAATCCGCTTTTGCTAAATTCAAAGGAAAATAACCTGGAAATTCTCATCAAACCTGAGACGATTACTTACTCGATAATGGATGAAAATGAGCATGTAATTCTTCGTCAGGAGATAAATATTTTGCCCGGAAAATCGGCGGATATTGCTGTGTATGAGCATTTTTTTAATCAACCGGAATTGCGAATTCTGAGCGAAAATGTGACGATTATTTTTGCTAACAGTCAGTATCAGTTGGTGCCGAGCGAACTTTTCAGAGAAGCAGATATGAAAGATTTGTTCGAAATAGAACACGGCAAACTTGAAAATGAGCGGTTGGATTATCTGATTTTACCGAAATGGGGTGCACATTTGGTCTTTAGCGTACCGGATAAAATGATGCATTTTTTTGACAGTAAATTTCCCGATGCGGAAGTGGAGCATCATGTTGGGAATTTGCTGAAAAGGAAGGTTGAAAAGAAGGCAACAGCAATGTGGGCTTACGTCAGAAGCGAGGCACTCGATTTGATTGTGGTGAAGGAAAATGTCTTACATTTGGTAAGTTCTTTTGAGGTGAAAACCAACGAAGATATATGTTATTTTGTGCTGAATGCCTACGAGCAATTGCAATTAGATACTGATAGTGTTGCTTTAAATATAAGTTCAGAAGTTGCAATAAAAGAGGAACTTGTGGAATTATTGAATTCTTATGTAAATACTGTAAATTTCTAAAAAATGCGAATAATAGCCGGAAAATTCAAAGCACGCCGAATAGCGGTGCCAACAAATATTACTGCTCGTCCAACCACTGATTTTGCTAAGGAAGGATTGTTTAACTTGCTCAATAATCAGATTGATTTTGAGGGAATTGATGTGCTTGATTTATTTGCAGGAACGGGAAGTATAAGCCTGGAATTCATTTCGCGAGAAGTTCGCAGCGTTACTTCTGTAGAGCAGAGCGAGCGTCATTGTTCGTTTATTCGGAAAGTTTGCAAAGATTTGAAAATCGATAATCTGAGCGTAATCAAAGGCGATGTATTCAAATTTATTCAAACTACAAAAGTAAGATTTGATGTGATTTTTGTAGATCCGCCTTACGATATGGATGGCTTTGCTGAAATTCCCAATCTGATTTTCAAGCATGAATTACTGAAGGAAGATGGCTTATTTGTTTTGGAACATTCCGCAAAAATCAGTTTTGAAAACCATCCCAATTTCATTTCTCACCGCAAATACGGCAATGTGAATTTCTCATTTTTTGAATAAAAAAAGAGACACACAAGTGTGCGTCTCTCAGATTTGTCTTGCGTTTTATCGCAGTAGTTTTTCAAATTCCCTCGGAATTTCCGTTTCAAAATGCATTATTTCGCCCGTAACCGGATGATAAAATTCCAGCACACGAGCGTGCAATGCTAAACGGCCGATACTGACGGTGGAACCGTATTTTCTGTCGCCAACAATGGGATGACCGATGTCTTCCATGTGTACGCGGATTTGGTTTTTACGACCAGTTTCCAGTTCCAGTTCCAAAAGCGAAAATTCTTCTGAAGCTTTCAGTAATTTGTAACGTGTGATGGCTTCTTTTCCGCCATTATCGCGTTTGCTTGAAATGGCTTTCAGCCTTATTTCATCTTCGGTGAGCCAGGAAATAATACGGTCGCTCGCTTTCATAACTTTCCCTTCTACCACAGCTACATACGTTCGTTTGGTAACGATTTCGTGCCAGTTATTTCTCAAAATATGCTGCACATCTCTGTTTTTAGAGAAAACGAGTAATCCGGATGTATCTTTGTCCAGTCGGTGAACGGTGTAGATTTTATTGGCCGGCGAGGATTTTTTGACGTAATTTTTCAAAATAGAAAATGCTGTAATATCCTTTCCTGTGCCAACAGTAACGGTAAGCAATCCTTCTTTTTTCTCAACAATAATCAAATCCTGATCCTCGTACACCACTTTTAGTTGCGGATGGTTCAGTTCCAGATTTCCACGCGTCGTGTTGATAGTGACGCGGTCATTCACTTTCAGCAGAAAGTCAAACTGCGTGGTTACCTTGTCATTAACTGAAACCTGGCGGTGCGAAAGCAACGATTTGACCGAATTTCTACTCATTCCGCCCATTTTGGCAAGCAGAAAATCCATCAGTTGAGCTTCTTGCTTCACAGTTAGTTTGGTTAGTTTCGGGGCGGGAGTGTAAGAGGTTTTTCTACGCATATTCTTTTATATTTATTGGCTTTGCTGTTATTTATGCTTCGCACGTTATAATTGTTATTTGGCTTAGCCGTTATTTAGTTGTTATTTGGCTACGCCGTTATATAGTTGTTATTTGGCTTCGCGTTATTTGGTTGTTATTTGGCTACGCCGTATTTAGTACTCCAAGACTTTTCGGGTCATATTGTCCGGCGTTGATTTGGTCGGATCGCAATTTACCACGGTAAAATGATAAACGGCTTGTCGCCTTTCACGCACCACAAGCAGTCGGCATTCCTCACGCAAATCCAGCATCACTTGTTTCAGTGCATCGGCCACCAGATGATGCTGCTCTACGGCTTTGGATTTTACATTGAAAAATTCCTTGTACGTAATATCAATCGTAGCTCCGTAGAGGTGAGCAGATTGCGAACTGGCATTTCTGTTTCGGCTCGATAAATCCGACTGCGACTCGTTGGTTCTAAGCGCCGAAGTTACTAAAAATCGGTAATATCCAAGGTTTTTTTCCTTTAATTTTAAGTAAAATCGATTTCCGATTTCATTCAGCAAATCCACCATTTCCGGCGTTGCGTACGGAAATGAATGTGTTAAATCTTTGACGTGGTAAAAACGATTGTCTTTTAGCCGAATAAGGACATGTTCACGTGCTAAATTGGCACTATCCGCTACGAAAGATGCATTGTTGATGTAAATTCTTTCCAGACCATTAATCTGAGCATGAATGTTTTGTATGTCGTTTTTATCGTTGAGAAATCGTTCGGGAGTTATCGGTGCTGTGGTAAATAAGCGGCGGTCGCAATCCACAATCTCGGGTCGGGATTTCTTTCTTGCAAGCGATTTATTGTCATTTTGAGTAAGTAATGCAATGAAAACCGCTGATAAAAGGATAGCAAATGCACCAATAAGTGTGAAATTATAGTGAGAAATTAAAAATTTTAATCGGTCAGAAGGGTCTTTCAATTGCATAAAGTAAAATTTCAACAAAAGTACGGATTTATCATTGTTTAAACAAGACGAGTTTAGCTAAATAGTGTAAAAAAAATACCCTTTGCAAACGCAAAGGGTATTTCAAATCTTGTTAGGAGTTTCACGCAAACTCTTTTCTCAACTGCTCTACCCAATTTTTTACTCTTTCATTGGTTTTCCTGCTTTGATTTTCAAAATCGATAGCAAGACCGCAAAATTGACCGTCTCTTTCTGCCACCGAATGACCGTATGTATAGCCTTCTGTAGAAGTGAAACCAACGATTTTTGCACCAATTTCTTCAAAAACGGCAGCCAGCAAACCGATCCCATCCACAAAGTTGTCCGGATAGTTTTTCTGATCGCCCAGACCGAAAATAGCTACTTTTTTACCTTTGAACTTTATGGTGTTAATTTTTGGAATAATTTCATCCCAATGATCCGGCAATTCGCCATCAAACCAGGTTGCGGTTCCCAAAATAAAATTGTCGTATTTGTTGAAATCATCGTCCCAAGCCTCATCCAGATTGACTGCTTCGATATCTGCATCGGATAATTCTTGCAGAATCTTTTTGGCAACTTGAGCCGTTTTAACCGTGTTTTTGCTGTAAAATAAACCTACTTTTTTCATTATAATCTAATTATTGAACTTGTCTGATATTACAAAATGAATTAATACTCAATCAGCTCTTTGGCGGCTTTGTAAATTCTATCTGTTCCCGGCAAAATCGCTTTTTCCAAAATCGGATGGAAACCAACCGGAGTAAATGTAGAGCCAACGCGTTGGATTGGAGCGTCTAGATATTGGAAAATTTCCGTGCCAATGGTGGCAGCAATCTCAGCTCCAAATCCTGAAAAGACTTTATCTTCGTGAACGATAAGTGCTTTGCTCGTTTTCTTTATCGATTCGAAAATCGTTTCTTTGTCCAGCGGAATAAGCGAACGCAAGTCGATAACTTCCACAGAATAACCATCTTTGGCTAATTGTTCAGCTGCCGCAAGCGACAAGTGCGTTGTATTTCCATAAGTAACGATGGTCAAATCTTCACCTGCACGACGAATTCTGGCTTTCCCAAATGGCACTTCAAAATCTTCCGGGATAAATGTAGCTGCTTCTGTAGCGTTGTAAAGTGCTTTTGGTTCCATAAATACCGTGAAACCATTCGTTCGCATGGCAGTACGGATAAGTCCGGCTGCGTCGTCAGCGAAGGATGGATACACAATTCTGGCTCCGGGCAAAGTTGTCAGTGCGCCTTCGATGTTTTGTGAGTGATACAGTCCACCGCCGATGTAACCACCGGAAGCTAAACGAAGCAAAACGTTCGGCACAAATCGGCCGTCGCTACGCCAAAGTTCGTGTGTACATTCTACGTATTGATTCATGGCCGGCCAGAAATAATCGGCAAACTCAGCTCCTTCGATTACCACTTTAATTTTTGGGTCAAATCGGCTCATTCCGTTGGCAGTACCTACGATAAATTCTTCGGCAATTGGCGCATTAAAAATACGTTTTTCACCAAATTCCTGCTGCATTCCTTTTGTTACGTTAAATACGCCGCCTTTGTCCTTATTGGCAACGTCCTGTCCCCAAAGGAACGTATCCGGATTGTGTCTGAATTCAGCTTTCAGCGATTCATTGATGGCAGTAACTAAATTCGTTTTTTCACCATCCTGATCGTGTGTTCCGTCGGTAAAAACTTTCGGTTCGTAAGCCTCAGGAAGTACGTGATCCATAATCGTAGCCGGATCGGGATCAGGCATAGCAATTACTTTTTTATTGGCTACAGAAAGCGTTTTCTTCGATTCTGCTTCAATTTCCAGCAATTCTTCTTCGGTAAATCGTTTGTAGCGAAGCAGCATTCTGCGGAATTTATAAAGCGGATCGGCGGCTTTTACGTATTTCAGCTCATTCTCATCACGATAAAGCGTGTGTTTATCCGAGTTGGAGTGGGAGCCGATGCGCACGCAGTTGGCTTGTACGATTACCGGACATTGATTTTCAATAGCCCATCTTTTTGCTTCGGTCATGGCATTCATCGAATCGAATACGTCCCGACCGTTGCAATGTATGATTTTTAAGTTCTTAAATCCGGAGAAATTATCCGCTACTTTTCGGTTGGCTGTCTGGTCCTTTTTCGGAACGGAAATTCCGTAACCATTATCTTGAATAACGAAAATTACCGGCAATTTTTCATTGCTGGCGCCATTGATGGCTTCGTAAACATAGCCTTCTGAGGTACTTGAATCACCGTGACTGGTAATTGCAACGCCTTTTTGTCCGTAATAAACCATTGCGCGGGCTACGCCCACAGCATGCACATTTTGCGAAGCAGTGGCGGATGAAACCGTTTCTATGTTCCATTCCAACTTAGCAAAGTGATTGGACATGTGGCGACCGCCGCTGGATAAATCTCCGGCTTTTGAAAGTCCGTTCATTAGAATTTCTTCCACAGACATTCCGGCAGAAAGTACCGAAAGCATATCGCGGTAATACGGGAAAAAATAGTCTACACCTTTTTCAAATACCTGACCAATAGCCAGTTGTATGCCATCGTGACCGGCGTAAGGCGCGTGATACGACCATCCGAGCGATTGGATAAGATAGACCGGCGCTTTGTCGTCAATAGCACGACCGAGTGTCATCAGCGAGTACCATTTTCTTAGCGTCTCTTTGTTCGTATTTATAATATCAAACTTTTTCTTCATTTTCATTTAATGTGTTTTTTATGTGTTTTCTCAAAGAATTCCGGTGCAATTTTTTTCTAAAAAATGCAGATACTGAATTTTCAAGAAGTGAATGAATTTTTAATTTTCAGACCAATTTTCAAGCAATTCAGCTACTCTCAGCAAGAATGCGCCACCTACAGCACCGTTGATAATGCGGTGATCGTAAGAAAGTGACAGGTACATTTTATGACGAATAGCAATTACATCGCCTTCCGGAGTTTCGATTACAGCCGGTTTTTTCTCAATGTAGCCAACTCCCAGAATTCCAACTTCCGGTTGATTGATAATTGGCGTGCCGATGATGTTTTTGAATGTTCCGAAATTGGTAATGGTAAATGTACCGTTTTCGATGTCAGACATTGCTAGTTTATTGCTGCGAGCTTTAGTAGAAAGTGATTCTACTGCTTGAGCCAATCCGCTGATACTTAGTCTGTCAGCTCCGTGAATAACCGGAACAACCAGATTTTCATCTTCCAGCGCAACAGCTACACCGATGTTGATGTTTTTCTTCAGAATGTATTTATATCCATCCACAGAAGCATTCATTTTCGGGAATTCTTTCAGCGCTTTGGTTGTAGCTTGAATAATGGCCGGCATATAAGTCAGATTAATACCTTCTTGTTGTTTGAAAGTCTCTTTGTTTTTCTTTCTCCAGTTTACCAGTTTTGTTACATCCACCTCAACTACCGTTGTCACGTGAGCAGAAGTTTGTTTGGATTGAATCATGCGGTCAGCAATGATTTTGCCCACAGCATCCATGTCTTTAACTTCCACGTTATTCACATCGTAAGTTGCCGGAACGTATGCAGATGGTTTAGAAGCCGTTTGCTTAGGAGCTTCGGCTGCTTTTGGAGCAGGAGCCTGATTTACGGTTTTTCTGCCGTCGATATAATTTTTAATGTCTTTTTTACTTAATCTGCCCAAATATCCGGTTCCTTCCACCTGGTCTAATTCTTCCATAGAAATATTGGCTTTTTTGGCCAATTGAAGAACTACCGGCGAATACCAGCGATCGCTTTCTTTTTCTTTTGCAGGTTTTTCTACCACTTCCGCAGGTGCCGCAGCAGTTTCCGCAACAGGAGCCGGAGTTTCTGTTTTTTCTTCCACTTTTTCAGCTTCTTTTGCTGCAGGAGCAGGCGTTTCTTCGGTTGATTCTACTACAGCAGCACTTTCTCCGGCCATATCTACCACCAGAACCGTCAAACCCACATCAACCGTATCGCCTTCTTTATATTTGATTTCCACCACTTTGCCTTCTACTGGTGATGGAACTTCAGCATTTACTTTAGCAGTTGTTACTTCAAAAAGAATTTGATCTTCCTCGATCATGTCGCCAAGTTTTATATTCATACTTACGATAGTACCTTCGGTGATACTTTCGCCAAGTTTTGGCATCTTAATTTCAAATTTTGACATAATATATTGTGTATGAAAATTTATTTTGTTTACGCTAGCATAACAACAAAACTATTTAGAATGTTTCTAAATCATTAAATTTTATATTAATTTATAGAAATCGATCGTATCCATTCTTCTTTCAGGTATTTAGCTGTTTTTAGCAAGTGAATTTTTTCAAGCTCTTTTGCTGATAATATGATATTTTTTGAGCTGTTTTCGGTGAAAAAATTCAGAATATCCGCTTTGAAATTTTGTATATTGTAATTTTTTTGAAAATAATTGGAAAGATTGGTCACAGGACTTTTAACAGATTTGACAAACTTGGACGAAAGCTCGATTTTATCATTTCCGCGCAAAGAATTTTCCAAATGACTGAGTTCTGATGAGAAAAGTAGGGTAGCGTGGTAGATGATTTTGTTGCCTCGGATATGCTGCGAGCAGCCGGAAACCTTCTTTCCATCGATAAAAATGGCTCGTCGCTCATTAGTAGTTGGATTTAGTCCCAGCGAGCTAAGAAAATCCATGATTCGCTGATTGTACATATCAAAATTGAGATTGGCATTGCTGTCGATAAAGCTGAGATTGACATTCCCAAGGTCTTGATAGACTGCACCGCCGCCCGTAAATCGACGTACGATTTTAATATTCTGTTTTTGCACGTAATCCAAATCAATTTCTGCTTCGAGCAATTGATTTTTGCCAACAATGACACTGGCTTCGTTCTGCCATAGGTGGAAAACGGATTCGTTGTAGTTTTGAAACAAAAACTCTTCCACAGCCATATTTAAGTATGGATCTGTGAAAGAGTTATTTAGATAGAAGTTCATTGATTTAACTGCACTCAACTTTCGTAAGACTATGATTTGAGTTTTATTTCAGAATAAAATAAGCGAATAAGGTTTTACTTAACTCATAAACTTATCTACTAAGGTTTCTTTATATTGAAAATAAGGTTAACCTTAGTAGAAAATAAAAAAAAGTAACATTATAACCTTATTACCTTATTTTGGAAAAATATAAAAGTATCTGATTGTCAATGTTAATTAAATTCAATTTATTTGAGAATTAACCTTTATGTACTTGCAAAAGTTTAATTAACTGTATATCACTTCGTGAATAATTTCTGCAACGGTTGGGTGAGGGAAAATGATTTTTTGGAACGTTTCCAGGGTATATTTTTCCTCGATTACAATGGTTGCCGTAGCGATAATTTCCGATGATGGATTTCCCAATATATGACAACCAATCACGCGTTCATCGTCGTCAGTTACTATTTTACATACTCCGCTGCCACCTTCGTTTTCTGCCATAAATCGACCGGAATAAGCCATTGGCAATTTGAAAACACGATATGGAGTTCCGGCTTCTTTCAGTTCTTCCTCCGTTTTACCTACGCAGGCAATTTCCGGATTGGTGTAAACTACGCTTGGATTGGCATCGTAACTCATTCTGTCCTCTTTACCCAAGATATTATTCAGTGCAACATCACTTTCGCGTGAAGCCGTATGAGCAAGCATATATGAACCGGTCACATCACCGCAAGCATAGACGTTTGGATGACTGGTTTGCATAAATTCATTGACTTTGATACCGTTTTTGAGCAGTTCGATATTCAGACTTTCCAGTCCCAGGTTTTTGGTATTTGCTACACGGCCTGTGCTGACAAGAATTCGCTCAGCATCAATTTTAGAGGTTTTGCCGTTTTTCTCAATCGTTACCGATTTTTTATCGGCTTCCACAACTTTCGTATTCATGTGAAAATCAATACCACGCTTGCTGTAATCGGTGCGAAGCATAGCAGAAAGCTCTTTATCCATCGTTCCAAGAATTTCCGGAAGCATTTCTATCACGCTAACTTTTACGCCCATGCTGTTGAAAAAGGAAGCGAATTCCATCCCGATTACTCCGCCGCCGATAATCGCCAGCGTTTTGGGCAATTCTTTTACTTCGAGAGCTTCTTTGGAGGTCCAGTATGCTACATCAGACAAGCCTTTGATAGGCGGAATAAATGAATCAGATCCGGTGCAAACCAGTACATAAGTCGTTTCATAAGTTTCACCGCCTGCGAATATTTGAATTTTTCCGCTCTTTTCACCCTTGAGTACAGCCTCTTTCTCAACTACATTCACGCCGCTTTCTTTCATCTTCATTCTCACTCCGGCGGTCAATTGTTTGACTGTTTTGTCTTTTCTGGAAACAATCTTACCCAAATCAAAACCGGCACTTTCGGTTCCCAGAATTCCATATTTAGCTGCAGATTTCGCATTATCCAATAATTTGGCAGAATAAAGCATCGTTTTGGTTGGGATGCATCCTTCGTTCAGACATACGCCGCCCAAAGCCTTTTTTTCAAATAATACTGTATTTAATCCACTCAAAGCAGCTCTTTCGGCTACGTTGTATCCGGCAGGTCCACCGCCGATGATTGCAATGTCAAATGTCATATTTTCAGTTTTTTACTTCTCTTTTAATATTAGAAAAGTGTTTTGTAAATTTGTGAATTGTGATAGATTTGAATTTTAAAAATAATCAAAAGGTATTTTTCAAATTCTACTTGGTTAACACTATTTTTAGTGATTAGTTTTTGAAATAAGCTAAATATTGTAATTTTTATGCTTAATTAGGCTTTTTCTAAGTGATTTTTTGTCAACAGTTTCAGAAAAAAAGAGTAATTTTGTCAGAAATTAAGAAATAGTAGAAATATGCATTTCAGATACTTTATTTACCTATTTCATTTCTGCTACTTAGCTCAAATCAGAAAATAAACATTAAATAATATACAGATGAAACCAACTTTATTTATTCTTGCAGCCGGAATGGGTAGCCGTTACGGAGGATTGAAGCAACTTGACGGACTGGGTCCAAGTGAAGAAACTATCATGGATTATTCGGTGTATGATGCAGTCAGAGCCGGATTTGGAAAAATAGTTTTTGTAATTCGTAAGTCTTTTGAAGAAGATTTCCGCAATATCGTACTGAAAAAGTACGAAGGAATTATCCCGACAGAAGTCGTTTTTCAAGACATTACAGATGTACCTGAAGGATTTACAGTTAATCCGGAACGCAGCAAACCTTGGGGAACCAATCACGCCGTTTTGATGGGTAAAGATGTGATTAAAGAGCCTTTTGCAGTGATTAATGCCGATGATTTTTACGGAAAAGAATCGTTTGAAGTGATGGCAGAATTCCTTCGCGGTGTGGCCGGAAAAAACAATCAATACGCCATGCTTGGCTACCACGTGGGAAATACGCTTTCTGAAAGTGGTTCCGTGGCTCGTGGTGTGTGTGAAGTGGATGCAGATGGTAATCTGACCAACGTAGTTGAGCGTACTTCTATCATTCGCAAAGATGGAAAAATCGTATTCACAGACGAAAATGGAAATGATGTGGAAATTGCAGAAAACACACCTGTTTCAATGAATTTCTGGGGCTTCACTCCTGAATATTTTGATTATTCAGAAGAAGAATTCAAAAACTTCCTGAAAGAACACGGCGACGAACTAAAATCAGAATTCTTTATCCCATTGGTGGTAAATAATCTGATGGTAAGCGGAAAATCTTCTTGCAAAGTGCTTGATACTGCTTCTAATTGGTTTGGAGTGACTTACGCACAAGATCGTCCGGAAGTAGTAGCAAAAATTCAGCAATTGGTTGATAAGGGAGTTTATCCTTCAAAACTTTATAATTAGTAGACAAGTTAGAAGTTAGAAGTCAGAAGTTAGAAGTTAGAAGTCAGAAGTTAGAAGTTAGAAGTTGGTAGTTGGAATATTTAACTTAATGCCGACGATAAATGTCGGCATCCCGATAAGCGAAGCTTCGTCGGGACAACTCAACCATTTAACAACTCAACTATTTAACTTATTAACCAATCAATCATCATTAAACAAAAGTAAAACAAAAATATTATGGCAAAAATTTTAGTAACCGGTGGAACAGGCTATATTGGTTCCCACACAGTTGTTGAATTGCAACAAGCTGGATTTGAGGTTGTTGTAGTGGATAATTTATCCAACTCAAACATTGAGGTTTTGGATGGAATTGAGAAAATTACCGGTATTCGTCCTGCATTTGAGAATATTGACTGCGTGGACTATGTGAATATGGACAGAATGTTTGAGAAATACAGCGGAATTGAAGGAATTATTCACTTTGCAGCCAGTAAAGCTGTGGGCGAATCTGTTCAAAAACCTTTATTGTACTATCGCAACAACATCGTTTCTTTGATGAACTTGCTGCAACTGATGCCAATTCACAAAGTGCCAAACATTGTATTTTCATCTTCCTGTACCGTTTACGGTCAACCGGAAATTCTGCCTGTTACAGAGCAAGCACCGATTATTCCGGCACTTTCTCCTTATGGAAATACCAAACAAATCTGCGAGGAAATCATCAACGATACTGCTTATTCCGATGGCTTCTATCAAGCGACTATTCTTCGTTACTTCAATCCGATAGGTGCGCACCCAAGTGCAGAAATCGGTGAATTGCCAAGCGGAGTGCCAAATAACCTGGTTCCATTTATCACACAAACGGCTATGGGAATTCGCAAGCAGCTTCAGGTATTTGGAAATGACTACAACACAGCCGACGGAACTTGTATTCGCGACTATATTAATGTGGTTGACTTGGCTAAAGCGCATGTGATTGCAGTGAAACGAATGCTTGAAAAGAAAAGCAAATCCAACGTAGAAATTTTCAACCTGGGAACAGGAAGAGGATTGTCCGTTTTGGAGCTTGTAAATACATTCGAAAAAGTAAATGGAGTGAAAGTTCCATATCGTATTGTTGATCGTCGCGAAGGCGATATTGAGCAGGTATGGGCTGACCCTTCGCACGCCAATAATGAACTAGGCTGGAAAGCACAGGAAACTGTAGAAGAAACCCTTCGCACTGCCTGGAAATGGGAACTTAATTTAGCTCAGAGAACTAAAGAATAGTTGATTAGTTGATTTGTTAAATCGTTATTTGTGTTAACGCATAAACGATTAAACAGTTAAACAATTAAATGGAAATAAAATGTATCCAATAAAATTTACTCCCATCGTCAAAGATAAAATTTGGGGTGGAAAACGCTTAGAGAAAAAGTTTGGGAAAGAGTCCGGAAAATTGCCTAATATTGGTGAGAGCTGGGAACTTTCCGGTGTGCCGGGCGATGTGTCTGTAATTTCCAATGGATATTTAGCCGGAAAAACGCTGAATGAAGTTATTGCGCAGTTCAAAGAGCAGCTTGTTGGCAAAAGAGTATATGCCAAATCAGGTGATAATTTTCCGCTGCTTTTCAAACTGATTGATGCAAATGACGATTTATCCATTCAGGTGCATCCGAATGATGAAGTGGCAGGAAAACGTCACAATTCATTGGGAAAAACCGAAATGTGGTACGTTCTCGATGCGGAGAAAGATGCCTATTTGATTATTGGTTTTAAGAAAAATACAACTAAAAAAGAGTATCTCACCGCTTTGGAAAAAGGAGAAGTAGAATCCTTGCTTCAAAAAGTTCCGGTACAAGCAGGCGATGTGTTTTTTATTCCGGCAGGATTGGTACATGCCATTGGCAAAGGCGTGATGATAGCCGAAATTCAGGAAACCAGCGATATTACCTATCGGATTTTCGACTTTAATCGTAAGGACGATCAAGGCAATGAACGCGAATTGCATACCGATTTGGCATTGGATGTGATTGATTTCAAAGCTTCGAAAAATCCAAAAACGGAATATGCTTCTAAACTCAACGAGGAAGTTGAACTAGTAAAATGTGAATATTTCACTACGAATCTGTTGGAAATCAACAAAAGCAAGCATTTTCACTACGGCCACATGGAGACTTTTGTGGTGTATATGTGTTTGCAAGGAAAAGTTGAAATTTCCGGTGGAACCTCCAATGTAATGGTCGAGAAAGGCGATACAGTACTTATTCCGGCCAGCATGAAAGATTTCACACTGTCACCGGATGGTGAAGCAAAATTGCTTGAAATTTCTATTGACATTTAGAAAATTTGCTCAAAAGCAAAATAATAAAAGAAAATGCGTATTCGATAATCGTTTACGCATTTTCTATCTTCACTAAATATCAGTATTTTTGCAAAATTAAAATCAGAAAATAGAACGAAACGGACGAAGTCCAATAAACAATAAAATAGTATGGAAAACAGACAATTCAAAGAAAGACGTCGTCCGGAAAAAGAAATGATTTTCGGAACCAGAGCCGTTATCGAAGCCATTCAAGCCGGAAAAGAAATCGAAAAAATCCTTATTCGTCGCGATATGACCAACGAGCTTTCGCGCTCGCTATTTGCGGCATTGGAGGGCAGGGTAGTACCTGTACAGAAAGTGCCTCAGGAAAAACTCAATCTGCTCACCTCCAAAAATCACCAGGGAGTTATCGCATTTATTTCCCCTGTCAGCTTCCAGCGTCTGGAAGATATCATTCCGTTTTTGTACGAAGAAGGCAAAAATCCATTCATTGTTGTGCTGGATGGCGTGACCGATGTGCGTAACTTTGGAGCCATTGCACGCACCTGCGAATGTGCAGGAGTGGATGCAATAGTTGTCCCTTCACGCGGTGGTGCAGCCATTAACGCGGATGCTATAAAAACATCGGCAGGTGCTTTAATGAATATTGCCGTTTGTCGGGAGGAAAATCTCTGGGAAGCACTTCGTTTCTTAGCAGATAGCGGTTTGAAACTCGTGGCGGCAACCGAAAAAGCCAAAGAAAGCTACACCGACATTTCATTTAATGAGCCGGTTGCAATTGTAATGGGTTCTGAAGAAGAAGGTATTGCTCCGGAACATTTGAAACTTTGTAATTCTTTGGTTAAAATTCCAATCCTCGGAAAAATCCAATCGCTCAATGTTTCCGTCGCAGCCGGTGTGATGATTTATGAAGCAGTAAGGCAGAGGGGATAAATGTTTCGATGTTTCAATGTTCCGATGTTTCAATGTTTCAATGTTTCAACACCCGAACGACCGAACACCCGATCACCCGAACACCCAAACTTATAAACGATTAAAAAAAAATGACCATTCTCTACGAAGACAATCATATCATTGCTGTAAATAAAAGCTCATCGGAAATTGTGCAAGGCGACAAAACGGGCGATAAGCCGTTGTCGGAAATTGTGAAAGCCTACATCAAAGAGAAGTACAATAAACCCGGTGAAGTTTTTCTTGGCGTTACGCATCGGCTGGACAGACCTGTGAGCGGTGTGGTGCTATTTGCTCGTACAAGCAAGGCATTGACACGACTGAATGATATGTTTCGAAATCAGGAAGTGGAGAAAAAATATTGGGCGATTGTGCAGAATCAACCCAAGGAGAATGAAGGTCGATTGGTGCATTATTTGGTTAGAAACGAAAAGCAAAATAAATCATTTGCATATAATACCGAGCGACCTAATTCAAAAAAAGCCATTCTTTCCTACAAATTAATCGCTTCCTCCGATCGGTATTTTCTGCTGGAAGTTAATCTGGAAACCGGTCGTCATCATCAAATCCGCTGCCAGCTCGCTACGATGGGATGTATCATTAAGGGCGACTTAAAATACGGCTCACCCCGTTCCAATCCGGGCGGTGGAATAAGTCTGCATGCTCGTTCGGTTTCCTTTATCCATCCCGTTTCCAAAGAAAAAATTGAAATCACAGCACCCATACCGCAAGAAGATAATTTGTGGCGAAGTTTTGAGGAGATGGTGGGCTAGTTTTCAAAAAATAAAATTTCAAAAAACATAGTTAGCTGAGCCCGGAAGCTGAGCCTTTCGAAGCTGC
>CAZCIU010000015.1:29596-48936 GCA_964498765.1 uncultured Paludibacter sp.
AAAATTTCAAAAAACATAGTTAGCTGAGCCCGGAAGCTGAGCCTTTCGAAGCTGCCGAAGCCTGGTATAGAAGATGCTGAACTGAAACACATCTGTGAATGTGGCGGAAAACTAACATCCAAAAGCAAGAAAATTATTTGCACAAACTGCAAATCAGAAAACGTTGATTTTGCAGACGACACTGTAATGATGTGGGATTAAATTAATATTTAGAAATTTACATACACAGTTTTTATCGACTGTGGACACATATTATTTCTATCTAGATGATTTCAGTACAAAAAAAACAACATTAATAAAAATACATATTTATGAAAAAAACAAATAACAAAGACAAGCTATATTGGGTAGAAAAGGTGAAATCTCATTTACACGTTATTTGTGAGGAGATTGGTGAACGTAGAGTAGGAAGTGAGAAAAATCGGGATGCTACGGATTATGCCGATAAAACATTAAATGAATTGGGTTGGGAAACAGAAGTTACAGAACTTTCCGTTATGGATTGGATGACCGAGGGAGCTACATTAACTTATGGAAATGAGAGCTTTGAGGTGTTTTCCTCGCATTATTCGTTGGGTTGTACCGTAAAAGGCGAGTTGATAGCCATTGATACCATCAGCCAATTGGAGTAGGTAGACATAAAAGATAAAATTGTTCTTTTGTATGGCGAGATTGCTTCGCAACAAATTGCTCCAAAAAATTTCCCGTTTTGGAACCCGGAAGAACACAAATTTCTTATTTCACTTGTAGAAAAAGGGAAACCGAAAGCAATTATAACTGCTACCGAACGCAATTCAGCCTTGGCAGGAGGCGTCTATCCATTTCCCATGTTTGAGGATGGCGATTTTGACATCCCTTCGGTTTTTATGAAAGACACGGAAGGCGAAAAATTGCTTGGCTGTACAGGTGAAATCGTAGAGCTTGTGTCCAAAGCGAAACGCATTCCCGAAAAAGCTTATAACGTGATAGGGCGAAGAAACCCGACAGCAAAAAATAGAATTGTAATCACTGCTCATATCGACACAAAAATAGATACTCCCGGAGCTATTGACAACGGAACCGGTGTGGCTATTTTGTTGGCTTTGGCTGAAATGCTGAAAGATTATTCCCCTGATTACCAAATAGAACTCGTGGTTTTTAATGGCGAAGATTATTACGGAGCTACCGGACAAGTAGAGTATGTAAAACAAAATACCGGACTTTTCTCTGATATTCTGCTAAATATTAATATTGATGGGGCCGGATACATGGAAGATTTTTCTTGTTTTACTCTTTTTAATCTGCCGGAAAACGTACAAACTGCATTAAATAAAGTGTTTACCAATAACCCTGAAATTGTGGAGGGACTTCCGTGGTATCAGGGAGACCACAGCTTGTTCTTGCAAAATGGAACTCCCGCGATAGCAGTCAGTTCGAATTGGTTTATTAAAAATATGGATTGCCAGGAGATAACACATACCCCGAAAGATAATTTGGGAATAGTGAATTTCGAGAGAGTAGCAGAATGTGCTCTTGGAATAGCAGAATTGATAGAGGAGTGCTAAATAATTTGTGCCTTCGCTTATAGAGCGGGAGGTTGGTGTAAATTTAGTGTCTGATGGGGTTTGCGCATAGTAGGTCCCAGCCGACAATATCTTTTATATGCATATAAACAACAGATAAACTATGGAAAATTTAGAAAATATCTCAAAGAAAAATATAGAGAAAGCGTTTGAAATTATTGCCGAATTGAAAATATATGAAATTTGGGAAAGTCTAAACTCTACTTGTAACTTGGTAGGTTCAGTAAGAAATGGATTGCTGATGGACAAATTAGACATTGACTTTCACACGTATTCAGACGATTTTTCGATTGAGAAAAGCTTCCAGGCAATATCCAAAATCGCAGAAAATCCTAAAATTAAAGAAGTTACCTACAGAAATTTGTTAGACGCGGAAGATATGTGTTTGGAGTGGCATTTATGGTATGAAGAAACGCCCGAACGCATTTGGACAATTGATATGATGCACATTAAAAACGAATCGCCATACGCCGGAGTGATTGAGCGAGTAACCGAAAAAATAAGATCCGTTGTGACGGAAGGGCAAAAACAAGCTATCTTGAAAATAAAGTGGGAGAGTAAGCGACAGAATGAAAAATTTATTGGGATAGACATTTATCAGGCAGTAATTGATGAAGGGATTGAAACTTTTGAAGACTTCAAAACCTGGCATAATAACAACAAACGACCTGCAATTTCAATGTGGGAGCCCACAATGAAGCGATGAAACTCGGTGAAGTGGGGGCTTTTATTCCATAAAATAATGAATGCTCCTATTTATTTTAACATAGTTTTACTGAAATTGCATTGAGAATACAATTAATCTTTGTTAATCTTTTTAAGCCTGTTGATATATTATGATATAAAATGATAAATTATGATATAAATGGCTGATAATCAGCTTTTAACAACTTGATTTTTACTTGCAAATCGGTTTTTTCTGCCTTAACTTTGCCATGATTTCAGAAGAAAGTATAGCAATAAAGCTAACGGTAAAAACTGAAATTTCAAATGCCATGGCAACGAGCCAAAACCCCTTAATAGGGAGAATGTCCGGAACGGTAGGCAACTTTGTTACAAGTTCATACCGCGGTCAAAATGTAGTACGCTCAAAAGCGTTTAATCCGAAAGATGCGAAAACGGAGGCACAGCAGCGTCATCGCAGTCTGTTCAGAATGCTTAGTGATGAGTATTCATCGCTTGCGGAGTTTATCAAACTTGGTTTTCCGACCCGTCCGCGAAGGCAGTCAGCATACAATGCGTTTATGGCTGTTAATTTGCAGAATGCGGTTGATAAAACCGGAGAATTTCCCGTGATTGATTACAGCAAGATGCTTATCTCCAGAGGAACATTGCCTAAAGTCAATATTCTGACGGCAGAACTCGCTGAGGAGCTTCTTAAGCTGAACTATCATTCACTGAGTGGATTGCCCGGAGCATCAGAGAACGACGAACTGATTGTAGTGCTTAAAACTACAAGTGGAGCCGTATTTCATTCTCAAAAAGTAAGAGGGAATACAGAACAAGAAACGCTACAACTTGCTGTTCCCGGTATTGTGTCTGAAGACATTCTGTACATCTATGCTACAGTTTTGTCGGAAGACAGAACGAAAGTATCTCAATCAGTTTATATCGCTTTGACTTGAAATTGATTGAATGCTTTTTAAAAACAATAAAGACACTGCAGTCGCAGTGTCTTTATTGTTTAGATCGTTTTTTCTACTAATTATTCGCTCGCTTTTGTTACTTTCTCCAGTCTTTTCATCATAGAGAAGATAAATGTAGCAGAAATCATACAGCAGATAAAGAATACTCCCCAAAGGATGTACAGGTCAATACGTCCCCAAAGTGCGCTACCTACAAACAGAAGTTTGTTACCAACCGCTGTTGCCAGCAACCAACCACCTTGCATCAAACCCTGGAAGCGAGGAGGAGCTACTTTAGAAACGAATGAAAGTCCCATTGGGCTTAAGAATAATTCTGCGATAGTCAGAATCAGATAACTGCTCATCAGCCAGTATGGCGATACGCGGGAAGAATCCGGCACAGCTGCTCCATCCAACAGGTGAGGAGAAACAAGATTCAATGAACCTACCAATAGTACCACAAATCCTAATCCGGCGATAATCATACCGAAACCAATTTTTCTTGGTGTGGATGGTTCTTTGCCTCTTGAATTCAGGTAGCTGAAAAGTCCCATTACAATCGGTGTAAGCGATACGATAAACAATGGATTGAAAGACTGGAATACTTCCGGAGAAATAGGGTTCTTAGCACCTGCAGAATTTACAAAATACCAACATGCTGCTCCAAATACTACAGTCAGGATAGCACCAATTACACGGTATCTTAAAGTAGATTTACTGCGAAGCAGAAGTACAAGTCCGGAAATAGTAGCAATTACACAAAGAATTGATTCAAGTGTAAAGAATAGATTGGTAAATGGTCCAACTTCTTTTACCGTATAGTCACGTGCAAAGAAAGTAAGCGTCAAACCGTTTTGGTGGAACGACATCCAGAAGAAAATTACCACTACGAATACCAGGATAAGTGAAATTACGCGTGGACGTTCTTCTTTGGTTGCAATCTGGAAAATGTAAGCTACGAATGCTACGAATAGTCCGATAGCCAAACCAAATTTATAATCTAATCCCGGAATCAGTTGGATTAAGAAAGTAGTTACCGCCATTGAAAGCAATGAAACTACCAATACTCTTCCTGTGTTAGCTGATTTAGCATCAATCGTGTTTGATTGTTTTTCTACTACTTTAGCAACAGATTTGCTAGGAAGTGCTTTATTGAAAATGATATACACCAAAAGTGATACAATCATTGCAGCTGCTGCAACAGCAAATGCCAGGTTGTAACCTCTGGAGAATACATCGATGTATTGCTGAGCAAAAGCAGTCAAATCAGTTACCGGCTGACCGTTCATTACAGCTCTGTTGGCAAGTTCCTGGAATTGTTCGGTGTTAACCAAAGTTCCGTTGATTTGCTGGTGAGCCAAAGCAGGAATACTACCATCATGAATAAATCCATGACTTTCCAGCCACCAGTTTCTTACGCCCATAGCCACAAACGGAGCAAAGAATGCACCGATATTGATACCCATATAGAAAATCATAAAGGCAGCATCACGGAATTTTGAATATCTTTCATCGTCATACAGCTGACCAACTACGGCCTGCAAGTTTCCTTTGAAAAATCCGTTACCCAACGAAATAATCAAAAGTGCTGTCATAGTACCTGCCAAAGACATATTTGGCAATGCAATAAGCACATAACCGAGGAACATAATAATTTGTCCCCAGAGAATTACAGTTTTATACTTCTTTGACCAGTCTGCCAGCATACCGCCAATCAAAGCCAGGGCGTAAATGGCAAAATAGAACCAGCTGTAATATTCACCGGCTGCCTCTTCGGTCAATCCGTATTTTACTTGTAAGAATAGTACCAAAATCGCCATCATGGTGTAGAAGCCGAAGCGTTCACCCATATTGGTAAAAAATGCTACTAATAATCCTTTAGGATGGTTTTTTAACATAATAGTTTGTTATTTAATTTATTGTAATTGAATTATATGCTTAATTTTTTGGAAAAATACCTGCAAATATAAGAATTATAGTTTAAAAAATAAAAAAAATATCCACACTCCTTTGATATAATAATATATAATTGAAATAAAAACTTTATCTTTGTTCTCTCTTTTTATAAACATTTAATACAATGATTCACACCCTAAAAAAGTTATTTTTACTTAGCATTTTTGTGTTTTCTTTGTCAGGAATTCTTCAGGCCCAATCTTTTTATTTGTATAAAAAAACGGGTTTCGAAAACTCATACCTGATCAATCAGACACGTTCCCTGAGTTTTAGCGATGCATCTTTAAAGATAAACATGCTAAACGGTACTGCCACATCCATTCCTTTGGTTGAGTTACAAAAACTCACGTTCACATTCAGCACCGGAACTCCGGCAACTGAAATGTCCAGCTCAATTAAAATCTACCCCAATCCGGCAACTGATTATTTTAATATTTCCATGGATAATGGAAGTAATGCTACTGAAATGAACATTAAAATCAGAAGCGTGGACGGTAAATTAATCTACAATCAAACGCATAAAAGTTATTCCGTAGGAAACATTCGTATCAATGTGTCTAACTGGAATAAAGGCGTATATATTCTTTATCTGCACGATGGAGAAAAAACAGAAATGAAAAAAGTCATTAAAAACTAAAAATCTACTACAATAACTCACTTTCAAAATGAAAAAAATATATATCCTTCTCTCGATATTTTTTATTTCCTGCTTGCATATTGCAGCACAGGATTCAATTTATATTTACAAAAATAACCAAGTCATTTCCAAATACGCCACAAGCGAAATTGACAGTATCACTTTTCAGTGTGCGGTTGTACAACCAAGACCGATATTGTTTTCGTTTAGTTTCGGTACGCAAGCCAATTCATTTCTCTACCAACAATTGGATGCAAGCATAGATGGAAATCTAATTACTGCTACAGTTCCCTTGATTGACCGTTATTTAACTCCTACATTTACCACTGATGCTGGAAATAAAGTGGTAGCAAACGGAGTAGAGCAGGTGAGTGGAGTTACAAGATTAAACTTTACAAATCCTGTAACTTACAAAGTAACTACACCGGATAATCAAACAGCACAATACACCGTAAGAGTAAACTGGGAAACCGGATTGCCGGAAATCACTATCAATACATTGAATGAAGAGCCAATTGTTAGTAAAGATATTTATGTAAGAGCTTATATCCAGATTGATGGAAAAGGCTTTTATCCAAACTTTGCAGACTCTACCGGTATTCGCGGTCGTGGAAATTCTACCTGGGGAATGCCTAAAAAACCCTATCGATTAAAACTGGATAATGACGGCACGCCTTTTGGTTTGGCCGAAGAGAAAGATTGGGTATTACTAGCCAACTACCTGGATCCTACACACCTGATGAATCCCGTAGCTTTCAAAGTGGGTCAAATGCTTGGACTGCCATTTACCAATCATGCAGTTCCGGTAAGTGTTACTTTGAATGGAAAATATGTGGGTGTCTATACATTTACAGAACAAGTAGAACGCTCGAAATCGAGAGTCAATATTGATAAAAATGCAGGTGCTTTACTGGAATTAGATTCTTACTTCGATGAGCCGTTCAAATTCAGATCATTTGTATATACTTTGCCTGTGATGGTGAAAGAGCCTGATCTGGAAGAAATGCCTTCACAACAGCAATATGATATTTTTAATCTTATCCAGAATGATTTTGCAGATTTAGAATTTGCAATGGACGATCCGAATTTCCCGGCAAATAATTACAAAGATTATATTGATATTGAATCACTCGTTAAATATTTGCTTGTGTACGATATTACCAGTAATCTGGAAATTAATCACCCGAAAAGTACCTATATGCACAAAGACGTAGGTAAAAAATACTTTATGGGTCCGATTTGGGATTTTGACTGGGCTTATGGATTTGAAGGAACAAACAAACATTTCTCCACATACTCTCAAAATGTTTTGACTAAATTTTCAAGTAAAGCTACCGGTTATGATTTCTTCAAACGATTTTTGGATGACCCGGAAGTAAAAGCATTGTATAAGTCAACCTGGAATGAATTCAAAAGTAAAAACTTAGATAAATTAGTTGAATATATTGGACTGAACGGCATTAATATTACACAAGATCAATTGTTGGACAGAGCGGTCTGGGGAAATGGAACCAGCGATTATTCCAGAAAAATCAAAGAATTCCAGACCTGGATGTATAACAGAGCGGGACATATTGATGGTGTTTTATCAACTTGGTAATACGTGAACCAACGACCTGAAAACTTTCAAAAATTATTTTATTATGCGAAAATTTTATTTCTTGTCATTTTTTCTGATTTTAGCTTTCTCAGTTGTCGGACAAGTGCAATTGACTAATCTTCCTACATTTTATATCAATACGGTAAATGAAGAGCCTGTTTTGAGTAAAGAAATTTACGTTCAAGGCAAAATTACCGTTATGAGTGGAGATGTGACTGAAAGCTTTGCGGATTCCACCGAAATTCGTGGACGTGGAAATTCTACCTGGGGAATGCCAAAGAAACCGTATCGTATCAAACTTTATAATAAGAAAAACTTGCTAAATCTTCCTGCAAAGGAAAAAAGCTGGGTTTTACTGGCAAATTATGCCGATAAAACTTTGATGCGTAATGCTGTTGCATTCAAAATCAGCGAATTGGTTGGTCTTGAATTTTCACCATCCGCTCGTTTCGTTGATGTAGTTTTGAATGGAGAATTACTTGGAAATTACATGGTTTCTGACCAGATTGAAGTGGCTACAGGTCGTGTAGAAGTGGAAAAACAAGCGGTGACTGATGAAACTGAACCAAACATCACCGGTGGTTATTTATTGGAATTGGATGGATTTGCTTATTCTGAACCGGTGTGGTTCAGAACTCCGAAAGGTATAAACGTTACCATTAAATATCCGAAAGATGATGAGATTAACGATGCGCAACGTAATTATATCGCAAACTACACCAGCCAGTTTGAGAATGTGCTGTTTTCATCCAATTTTACCGACCCTGTTAATGGCTATCGTCCTTATGTGGATAGTGCGACTTTGGTAAACTGGTATATCGCGTGCGAACTTACCGGAAATTCCGATTCATTCTGGAGTACTTATATTTACAAAAAACGTAACGATCCGAAGTTCTATTTTGGACCGCTTTGGGATTACGACATTGCTTTTAATAACGACTATCGATTGGGTGATGCAACTGAAAAACTAATGCGTGATTATGCACACGACCCTAAAACGTGGATTAAACGATTTTGGCAAGATCCATGGTTCCAAAAAGCAGTAAGCGATCGCTGGAAACAGCTGGTGGATGGTGGAATTGAGCAACAATTACTAAGCTATATTACCGAAACTCAAGCTCTTTTGCAGCAATCTCAACAAATGAATTATGAAAAATGGCAAACGCTTGAATCTACGGTTTATAGAGAAGTGTACACTTTCCCGACTTATGATGAAGGAGTAGAATATCTGAAATCTTATATTACGAGCAGAGTTGCCTTTTTGAATAAAGGTTTTGCATCTTCTCCGGTAGTGGAACCGCCTACAGGCTTCCAATACGATCCGAATGCCTACTATGTAATTATTAATAAAAGATCTGGTAATGCTGTAGATATTAGTGATGAAGTGACCGCTGAAGGCACTAACTTGATGCATTGGGAGCCGATAGATGGCAAGATTAGCCAACATTGGAGACTGGAAAAGGATGATAATGGAGACTTCATCATTTACAGCCGTGCAACCGGAAAAGCTATTAAAGCCTTTGGATTTACAGGTACAAATCTCGTAATTGATGATTATTCTTCACTCGGAGCATTCAAATGGGAAATCGTGCAAACCAATGTAACTAATTACTACGGAATTATTGGTCGTTCATTTGGATATGGATTTAATAATTCAGGTGGTAGCCTAAATAACGGAACACCGCTGATTGAGTGGTCAAGTAATATTAATAAGAGCGATAATGCCAGATATACTTTTGTGAAATTAGTGAATACAGGTGTTTCAGACGTTAAAAGCAATGTGCTTAATCTTTGGTATGATGCATCTAATCAGTCTGTTCGAATTGTTTCGGATAAAGCAATGGCTGCAAGTGCGTCAGTCAAAATTTATTCATTGAATGGCTCAGAAGTTATGATCGTAAATTCATTTGATCCAGCATCAAATCTGAATGTAGCAGCTCTTCAAAATGGAGTTTATGTAATGCGACTGGTGATGGATAATGAAATTTATTCCGCTAAGTTTATTAAGCAATAATCGAAAATTCAAGATACTAAAAAAGCGTTTTGCGCTAGTGCAAAACGCTTTTTTTATGGAGTTAAATTTGTCTTTTGAAGTACTTGACAAAAAATATTTTGTTCTACATATTTGTTTCGAGATGGGAAAGGAAAATAATTGTTGTATTAAATTAATCAAACCCCTCCGCTCTCCAGATTATTATCGGGATAGCTCGTCCCCTTTATCTAAAGGGGACATTGAAAACCTTACGCACTAATCTTCCCTTATGATTAAGGGAAGTACCCGCAGGGGGAAGGGTTAGAAAAATTTCAACGAATAAAATACCAAAAAATCATGTCATGAACTCAGCTTATCTTACTTCAATGTGGTTTCGATTACTGAAATACCAATTTGTCTGTTTAATCCTATAATTGGTGTTACAAATCGGGTAGAATTATTCAGTTGCTGAATGGTCGTTTCTGTTGGCTGAAGCAGCGTAACATCCGAAACCGGCAAGCCAATGTCTTCTTTATTGCTTGAAAGAATAATGGTGTTGTTATCCGAATTAATTGCGTAAGCTTTCGTTATGTTTGGCTCTTTCACAATATTCTCGATATACAGATTGGCCTGTTCGAAATTATTGCGTAACATATCACTCCGAACTGCCCATGAAAATACCTTTGAAACCAGCATGTAATCTACCTTTTGTAAGCTATCCATTTTTACCTGATGCGTCAGTTCCAAAGCGGATTTTTCTTTCTCGAGCTGAGAAATCTTACATTGTCCCCAAATAAAAACTACAATCAAGGCAAATAGCAAAGAAAATAACATTTTGTGGTTCAAAATATATTTCACCACTTTATTAGGTTTCTTTTTTACCGAAGTTGTTGTAGTAACTTGGTTTTCAGGATTGTTCGAAGTGATTTGAGTTGTCATACTGATTTATTTAAATATAAAAATATCGTCAAAAATCCAGCTTGATTTTCTAAACCACAGAACAGCAAGCAGGAATTATTCGTGAGCGCCCATTTTCAGAATACCCACTTCTTTTTCTGACAAGAAGCGATATTTTCCTCTTGGAACGTTCTTTTTGGTCAATCCGGCAAAGAATACGCGGTCAAGTTTTGTGATTTTGTATCCCAAAGCTTCGAAAATACGACGCACCACACGGTTTTGTCCGGTATGAATTTCAATTCCAACTTCGCGCATGCTATCCTCTTTTACAAATTCCAATGCATCTGCTTTGATAGTGAAATCACCCAAATCAATTCCGCTAAGGATTTTTTCGTAATCGTCTTTTTCTAAATCACGATCCAGTCCTACGTGATAAATTTTCTTTTTATCAAATTTAGGGTGGGTGAGTTTAGATGCCAAATCGCCGTCGTTAGTCAGCAAAAGCACACCTGTAGTGTTTCTGTCCAGTCTTCCAACCGGATAAATACGCTCGCTGCAAGCATTTTTTACAATGTCAAGCACGGTCATTCTGGAATGTGTATCTTCCGAAGTTGTCACACAGTCTTTTGGTTTGTTGAGGAGAATGTAGATTTTCTTCTCGATTTTCACCGGCTGATTGTGGAACATTACATTGTCCGTAGGCAGAACTTTTACACCCAATTCAGTCACAACTTCGCCATTCACAGAAATTACACCTGCCTGGATGTACTCATCGGCCTCACGGCGTGAGCAAATTCCGGCATTTGCCAAAAATTTATTCAGGCGAATAGGTTTTGTTGGGTCAACAAAATTCTGTCTGTGTTCAAATTGTTTTTTCTTACTGTATTTTGCATTCGGATCGTAGTCGTCAGTTCTTCTTTTGCGGAATGTAACGCCCTCGCGTTTGTTGTCAAATCTTGTTTCAACAAATTTGGAGTCTTTTACATCGCTGGCTTTTCTGAAGCTGAGTTTTCCTGAGCGCTGATTGTCATCCGAATCAAACCTGCGCGGTCTGCTATCCGAATCAAATCTTCTCGGTTTACTATCTGAATCAAATCTTCTTGGTCTGCTGTCCGAATCGAATCTGCGAGGTCTGTCTTCCGAATCAATTCGTTTTCTAAAGGTTGGCTGGCTGCCGGATCTATCGTCGCGATCCGTTCTTTTTACAAATCTAGGCCTTTCAGAGCTTCTTTCTTCTCTGTTTTGCCAAGGTTTACGTTCTGAATTAGAGAAGTTCCTTTGATCATCTCTTTTTTCAAATCTTCTGTCGTCGTTTCTTCTGTAATCATCGTTGCTGCGTGGTCTGTCGCTTGAATTATCAAATCGTGAACCTCCACGAGTTCCTTTAATGATTGTTTTGAAGCTTTTTTTCTCAAACTGTTTACCATCACGGCTGGCGTCAGAATTAAAACTTCCACGCCTGTTTTCGTTGTTTGTTTTCATTGAAAATATGTCAAATATAAATTTTTTGCAAAGGTCGGAAAAAAACTTGGAAAAATACTTATTTTACACAAATACTTTTAGTTTTCCCTATTGAAAACGATTGTTTCACTTTCGGTTTAGATGTTTTTTTGAGAAAATATCGTTTCTACTAGTAAATAACAAATCCAAGCCTTTGATGTTTCTAAAAAATGGATTATTTGTTTTTTATTCTTCCAATTTTCGCATAAATCGCTCAATTTCCACCGCAGCACGTTTATGTGTAGCTACTCCAATCAAATCTCCTTTTGTATCAACAGCCTTAATTTCAAACTCGTAAATTCTTTTGTCCTGACTGATGAGATTGGAGGTAATTTCAATTCTTTCTCCAATTTTACTGGCCTTCAGGTGCTTTACGTTTATTTCAATTCCTACGCTTGTGTAGCCTTCTACCAGATTTTCGATTGATTTCGCTGCTGTATTTTCCATCCAGGCAACCAAAGCAGGCGTAGCAAAAACGTCTAAACTGCCTGAACCAAGTTGGGAGGCGGTCATAGATTTTTCTACTGTGATAGTTTGTGTTAAAGTTTCCATAATTTATTTCACATATATTAACGGTAAGGATTTCTACCCATGTTGCAAATATATTACAAAATTTCATCAAAAACTTTGAGTTAATTTTTATTTAGAATTTATACAAAAACTGTTGATAAGTTTCTGTATTGTGTATCAGCGAGTTGCTGAAATTGAGTTTTTGGTTGTTGATAACTTGTAGCAAAATTTTAATCAGATAATTAGGTAATTACAGATTTATTGGCTTATTTTTGCATGATAATTAGTAAAATAAAAATAAACGTTAAAATTATTTATTATGCTTAAGAAAACAAAATTAATTATTTTGTCAATTTTCATGGTGGGCTTCAGTTTATTGAACGCTCAGGTTACCACTTCCAGTATGAGTGGAATGGTATCCGATGCTGAAGGTTCTGTTATCGGAGCAGCTGTAGTGGCTACTCACACGCCTTCAGGAACCACTTACGGAACTGTGACTAACCTGGAAGGTCGCTACAACTTGAACGGTATGCGCGTGGGTGGTCCATACACCGTAGAAGTTACCTACGTTGGATATGGCAAAAGTACTACTAACAACATTACCTTGAGTTTAGGTGAAAACTATGCATTGAATGTTGTGCTTTCAGAAGAAACTACTACATTGGATGAAGTTGTTGTTTCGGCTACCCGCACAAAATTTACTACTGAGAAAACCGGTGCTGTTACCAACATCAACAACGCTCAGATCACTAATCTTCCTACTGTAAACCGCAGTATTATGGATGTTACTCGTCTTTCTCCTTATGGAGGTAATGGAATGAGTTTTGCCGGTACAGACGGTCGTACAGCTAACTTTACTGTGGACGGTGCAAACTTCAACAATAACTTCGGTTTGAGTGACAGACTTCCGGGTGGTGGTAATCCAATTTCCCTTGAAGCTATCGAAGAACTGCAAGTGGTAATTGCTCCTTACGATGTTCGTCAAACAAACTTTATCGGTGGCGGTGTAAACGCGATTACTAAATCCGGTACAAACACCTTGAGAGGAAGCGCTTATGTTTACCACAGAAATGAAAATATGCGTGGTGACGCCGTTTATGGAAGACAAATAGCCGGAGCTCGTGATAAAGACCGTAATACGACTTATGGTTTTACATTGGGTGGTCCGATTATTCAAAACAAATTGTTCTTCTTCGTAAACGGTGAAATGGGTAAAACTCCAACCATCGCTAACCGTTGGAGAGCTTCTACAAATGGCGTTGCTAATGCTGAAAACTATATTTCACGTACTTCAGAAAACGATCTTAAAACTGTTTCTGATTTTGTGAAAAGTAAATACGGTTATGATACAGGATCTTATTCAAGTTTCCCTGCTGACGAAAGCAATTACAAACTTCTTGCTCGTTTGGACTGGAATATCACCAACAAACACCGTTTAGCATTACGTTACAACTATACCAAAAACCTTTCATGGATTTCTCCAAATGCTACATCTATGGACGGTGGTACTCGTATGACTGAGGCCAGAATGTCAAAAGCTTCTATGGCTTTTGCAAATTCTATGTACTCAATGGACAACCTTGTTCACTCATTCTCTTTTGACTTGAACAGCCGTTTGACAGATAAAATCTCTAACCAATTCTTGGCAACATTCTCTAAACTGGACGATATGCGTGGTTCTACTTCTACAGAATTCCCATTCATTGACATCTTGAAAGACGGAGAAGCTTATATGTCTTTAGGTTATGAACTTTTCACCTGGAACAATGGTGTACACAATAACGTATTGAACATCAAAGACGAAATGACTTACTATCTTGGTAATCACAGAGTAATTGGTGGTATTGCTTACGAATACAAAATGGCTGACAATGCATATATGCGTAACGGAACTGGTTACTATCGTTACAAAAGTCTTGACGATTTCATCAACGGAGCAACTCCTGAAGTTGTTAACTTGACTTATGGTTACGGTGGCGAAGCTAATCCTGCAGCACGTGTAAGATCAAACAAACTTGGTATTTATGGACAAGATGACTGGAGTGTAAGTGAAAACTTCAAACTTTCATACGGACTTCGTATTGATGGTCTTTTCTTCAACAACAGTGATTTGATGACTAACCAGGCAATTTATGACATTGATTATTTCGGTCGTCGTATTGATACCGGAAAATGGCCAAAAACAAGCATCATTTTATCACCACGTGTTGGTTTTGTTTGGGATGCATTTGGCGATAACAGTCTGAAAGTTCGTGGAGGTACAGGTTTATTCTCCGGAAACTTGCCACTTGTATTCTTTACCAATATGCCTACAAACGGTGGTATGGTTCAATATCAAGCACAAATCAATGCGGCTAATGCTGCTAAAAATGGCTTCTCAATGGATACCTTTGCAGGCGGTTTAGTATCTGACGCAAACGGTAAACCTACAATTGCTGCTTTATATGACAAACTGGCGTCATTAGGTTACCCAACAACAATTTCTCCTGAAGATGGAACAGTTCCTTCTGCAATTGCTGCTGTAGATCCTAACTTCAAAATGCCACAAGTATGGAAAACATCTTTGGCTGTTGACTATGCATTCAAAACTTCATTCCCATTCTCTGTAACAGTAGAAGGAATTTACAATAAAACTATCAATGGTGTTTCTATTTCTGACTGGAGTATTCCTTCAGTAGGTGGTTTCGCTCGTTTCAATGGTGTTGACAATCGTCCGGTTTATCCTAGTGGATATCGTGTTGGAACAAAAGCATTTGTTCTAGAAAACACAAAACTTGGTTATGGATGGTCAGGTAATATTACATTGAACGCACAACCAACAGAATGGATGAGCTTGATGGCTGCTTATACTCGCACAGTTGCAAAAGACGTAACCGGAATGCCGGGATCTAACGCTGAATCTGCATTTACGTATGTACCTACAGTAGAAGGTCCTAACCACATTAGATTGCACAATTCTCAATACAATACACCGGATCGTTTGGTAGCTTCTCTTACAGCACACGATAAGAGCGGTAATCACTATAGCTTCATCTACGAAGGATGGCGCGGTGGTGCTAACTACTCTTACATGACTGCTAATGACATCAACGGTGATGGTTACAACTACGACGCAATCTACGTTCCAACGGATGAAGAAGTAGCAACTAACCAATTCCGTTTTGTATCTGGAGGAGACGATAAACAACGTTTTATGGATTATGTTCATTCTAATGAATACCTAAGCAAACAACAAGGAAAATATGCTGAAGCTTACAGCGTTTATTCTCCATGGGTACACAGACTTGACTTTAGCTACAAACACGATTTTGTTTTCAAAACAGATGCTAACAAACATAATGTTCAGCTAAGCTTAGATGTTAAAAACGTGATGAACTTGTTCAACTCAAGCTGGGGTGTTTCTAAATTCTTAAATCCAGAAATTGGTTCAGAAGCTCGTATCCTAAAATACGAAGGTGTTGATGCTGACGGTTATGCAACATTCTCAACTCCTGCTTCAATCCATGCAAATACCGAAACATTTACTCCAAGCTATTCTATTGGTCAGGCATGGTATGCATCAATTGGTATCAAATATATTTTTAACTAATTAAAACATAGAAAATATGAAATTAAAATATTTATTTCCAATATTCATTGCCATATTTGCCTTGATGGCAAGTTGTGTTAATGAAGAATCTGTGACATTGCTTGATGAAATTCAAGTATCGTCATCCTACATTGCTATTCCTGATTCAACTGGTGGTTCTGAGACTATAACAATTACATCTAAACAAGATTGGGCTGTTGATACTGCCGCTCTAAGAAAAAGTAAAGTTGATTGGTTAAGAATATCTAAAATTTCAGGTAGTGCAGGAGAATCTGAAATTAAATTCGAAGCATCACCTACTCAAAATGGTCGTACTGCAGAAGTACTAATTCATAGTGCAGGTAAAACGCAACGTATTAATGTAATCCAAGGTTTGGCAACAATTTCAGCAGCTAAAGTTGCTGAAGTAAAAGCCGGTCCTGATGGAAAAACATTCCGTGTAACGGGTGTTTGTACCAGAATTGCGAATACATTATATGGAAACTGGTATATCGCTGACGAAACCGGTGAACTATATATCTATGGTACTTTGGATAAAAAAGGTCAAACAAAAAACTTCCTTAGCTTAGGAATTGAAGTGGGTGATGAAGTAACTATCGAAGGACCAAAATCTACTTATGCCGGAGCTGCTCAGATGGTTGATGTAATGGTAATCAATATCAACAAATCACTTATCAAAGTTGACTCTGTTTACAATGAAGAACTTCCGGTAGAAGGTGGAGTATTTGAAGCTTACATTATCAGCAAAGGACAAGGTGTTTCTGTAGAAATTCCTGAAGATGCTAAATCATGGCTTTCTATTTCATCTATCCAAACTGCTGGAACTAATACAGTTGTGAAATTTAACGCAACACCTAATACCGGTGGTGATCGTAGTACGCTAATTACTTTCAAAACTACTGATGGAAAAAAATTCTACAGTACTGAAACTACATTAAAACAAAAAGGTGCTATTGTTCAGGCTTCTATAGCTGAATTCTTGGCTGCTCCGGTTAGTGAAACTCAATATCGCTTGACAGGTGTTATTACTAAAATCGCTAATGATAAATACGGAAACTTGGATATCAGAGATTTCTCCGGTGAAACTTATGTGTATGGTATTAAAGACTTTACTACCAAAGGATTAAAAGTTGGTGATATCATTACTATCGTTGGAAAACGCGCTGAATATAAAGGAACTCCACAAGTAGGTGGTGCTGTTTTGGAAAGTGTTATTCCTGTTTCTCCCGCTACTGTTGCCGAAGTTCTAGCAAAACCTGTTGACTCTAAAGTTTACTTCATGATAACCGGTTTGATCACAGAAATACAAAATGACGTTTATGGTAATATAGTATTGAAAGACGCTGATAGTCAAGTTCTAATGTACGGTTGCCATCCGGGATACGGCGCAACCGGTGATTTTAGAAAAGGATTGGTAGCAGCCAAAGGTTTAAAAGTTGGCGATACAATAACCGTTATTGCAACAAGAGGTGAGTTTGGTGGAACAGCACAACTTGCAAATGGTTTTTATTTCAGCCATGTTAGTGCACAATAATTGAGACAAAACTAAATACTCTAAAAAACTGCTTCCTCACCCGAAGCGGTTTTTTTATTTCCACAGCGAACAAAAATCCTATCATTTTCATTATCTTTGCACTTAAGTATTTCACTTCAAAAATAGTATGCATACAGAAATCCAACTTATCGTAACTCCCGAACAAGCGGCTAAATCCGAATTACTTATTCAGAAAATAGCAGAAAAGCTTGAAATCGAACCCAAAAGAGTTTCACATTATCGCATCGTTCGCAAATCCATTGATGCACGTATCGCACCTCCAAAAATTAATTTAGCTGTTCATGTCTTTTTGGACAAGCAAGTTGCCGAAACTGATGAAGTAAAAATGAATTACCAATTTGTTGGCAATTCCAAATCATCTGTAATCGTTGTCGGTGCCGGTCCTGCCGGTCTTTTTGCATCGCTGAAATTACTGGAACTGGGCGTAAAACCAATTATGCTGGACAGAGGCAAAGATGTAAGACAGCGTAAACTGGACATTGCTCAAATCAACCGTAATAAAGGACTAAATCCTGAGTCGAATTATTGTTTCGGTGAGGGTGGGGCAGGCACATTCTCTGACGGCAAACTTTATACTCGTTCGAAAAAGAAAGGTAATGTAAAACGGATTTTGGAAACTTTCTATTTCCACGGTGCAGAAGAAAAAATTCTTTACGAAGCACATCCACACATTGGATCAGATAATTTGCCGTTGATAGTGGAAAGCATGCGAAAATCAATTCTTAGTCACGGTGGAGAAGTGCATTTTGATACGAAAGTAGTTGAGCTGATAATTGATAATGACCAAATTAAAGGTTGTAAAACGGCTGATGGAAAAGAATATTTGGCTGACGCATTGATTTTGGCTACCGGCCACTCGACCAACGAGATTTTTGAAATGCTAAACAACCAAGGCATTGAACTGGAAACCAAAGGATTTGCCATGGGTGTGCGTGTGGAACACAAACAGAAACTGATTGACAGTATTCAGTATCATACTAAAGAGAAAAATGAATATCTTCCGGCTGCGGCTTATTCGCTTGTGGAACAAGTTAACGAAAGAGGCGTGTATTCTTTCTGCATGTGTCCGGGCGGACATATTGTGCCTGCCGGAACGAACATTGATAGTGTGGTAGTAAACGGCATGTCTGCTTCCAGACGTAATTCTCCGTACTCGAATTCGGGTATCGTTGTTGAAATTCGTCCGGAAGATATTCCCGCTGATTTTGAGAAATACGGTGTTTTGAAAGGATTGCGTTTTCAGCAATACGTTGAAAATCTTGCATATTTAAATAACGGAGGCAAAGGGCTTGTAGCTCCTGCACAGCGTTTGGTGGATTTTGTGGAAGGAAGACTTTCGGTAGATTTACCGGAATGCTCGTATTTACCGGGAGTGATTTCATCGCCGCTTCATTTTTGGCTCCCTGATATGATTGGCAGTAGATTGCGAGAAGCATTTAAGAAATTTGATCGAAAAATGCGTGGTTATTTAACTAACGATGCTCTGATACTGGGAGTTGAATCCCGCTCCTCATCGCCGGTTCGCATTCCGCGTGATATGGAAACGATGCAACATATCCGCATCAAAGGACTGTTCCCTTCTGGAGAAGGTTCCGGATATTCAGGCGGAATTACTTCATCGGCTATTGATGGAGAAAATGCAGCAATAAAAGCCTTGGAATTTATTGAAAAAAACAAATAAAATAAAACTAAAAATGAATTCTTTTTTCTAACTTTGTACCTGCATTTAGCAAGCTCTTTTTAGGTTTTCAATATTTTTTTGAATAATTTTTTAAGATTTTACATTTGTTGCACGGTTTTTGTAAAATTAGTCTTGAAACTCGCTCAAACAACAAATAACGGGTCTTCAGTAAACTTTTTTATTCAAAAATAGTTTCATACAAAAATGACTCCGTAGCTCAGTTGGTAGAGCAATTGACTCTTAATCAATGGGTCGA
>CAZCIU010000016.1:0-43072 GCA_964498765.1 uncultured Paludibacter sp.
AAAATTGAGATTAAAATTGGAAGTTTACTAATATTTCAAATAAACTAAAATAGTTTATCAAAATAATTAAAATTTTTTGAATTATTTTTGCTAGCTGGAATAAGTTACCTAAAAAAAGTAGTTTACACAATTTATCTTTCTACAAAAAACTATGCTAACAATACTTACTATACGAAACCTGCACACCATTCGATTTACCGCGAAACAATTTGTGACGCACTTAAAAAATAATCCGGAAAAAGTCTATTGCTTTTACGGGAAAATGGGTGCCGGAAAAACAACTTTCATCAAAGCCATTTGTGAAGAAATGGGCGTGCAAGAAACGGTCAACAGCCCTACGTTTTCCATCGTGAATGAATACGTAGCAAAGGACGGCAAAATCATATATCACTTTGATTGTTACCGAATTAATAAAGTTCAGGAAGCACTTGATCTAGGTGCGGAAGAATATTTATACAGCGAAAATTATTGCTTTATCGAGTGGCCGGAAAATATCGACGCTATCCTACCCGATAACGCCGTGAGCGTGGAAATTGAGGAAGTGGAAGATGGATTGCGGATGGTGACGATTGAAACTGTCTGACCGCTATTTTTATGATTATTCTGATGAAGAAAATGAAAAAAAGTAAGAAAAAGCAAAATATCATCAAAGACGTGCTAAAACAAGCTCGAAAAGAAAGCCGTGAAGCCGAAATAAAAGCTCACGGAAAGCCAATCAACAGGACAAAGGTACAAACTTCACCCAAAGCGTATAAACGAGTTAAAAAAGTGAACTTGGACGAATAATAAAAAAAATCCTGCATCTTTCGAGATATGCAGGATTTTTTAATTCGTATAATTCGTGAAATTCGTATTTACCAAACAACAGCACGCTTTTCAGGAGAAACATACATTGGATCGGTTGGCTGAACATTAAATGCCTGATACCAACTGTCAATGTGCGGTAAAGAAGCATTTACGCGCCATTTACCCAATGAGTGCGGATCGGTTTTGGTACGGCGAAGAATTTCTTCCGGACGAATATTTCCTGCCCAAACATTAGCGTAAGCCAGGAAGAAACGTTGTTGAGGAGTGAAACCATCTTTCACTTCAAGCGGTTTATTTTTCAATACACCTTGAAAGGCCTTATATGAAACCTGAATTCCACCCTGGTCGGCAATGTTTTCGCCAAGCGTAAATTTACCGTTGGCTTTGGTTCCGGGAGCCACTTCAATATTATCGTAATAATCCACCAAACCTTTTGTGCGAGCATCGAACTTTTGCGCATCTTCCGCAGTCCACCAGTCTTTCAGATTACCATCCTTGTCGAACTGCCGACCCTGATCATCAAATCCGTGTGTCATCTCATGCCCGATTACCACGCCGATAGCACCGTAATTGAACGCATCGTCAGCATTCATATCAAAGAATGGATATTGTAAAATTCCGGCAGGGAAACATATCTCGTTGGTGCTCGGATTGTAATACGCATTCACGGTTTGCGGGGTCATCAGCCACTCGTCTTTATTCACCGGTTTGCCCACTTTCGCAAACATATAATCGCTTTGAAATTTGTTGGCGCGCTTGATATTTGCCCAGTAGCTGTCACGCTGAATGTCCAACGAAGAATAATCGCGCCATTTGTCAGGATAACCCACTTTCACGTGGAAAGTATTCAATTTTTCCATTGCTTTTACTTTTGTACTATCACCCATCCAATCGAGGTTTTGAATACGTTCACCCAATGCAGTTTGAAGATTTTTTACCAACTGAACCATCCGTTCTTTGGCTTCTGCCGGAAAATATTTCTTCACATACATCTGCCCTACCGCTTCGCCAAGCGAACCATCCACGGCACTTACCGCACGTTTCCAACGCGGTTGCTCTTCCTGTTTTCCGGTCAGCACTCTTCCATAAAAATCAAAATTCAGTTGATTGATTTCATCGCTCAAATAAGAAGCCGACGAATTAAGCACATTCCATTCCAGATACGCTTTTTGGGCATCAAGCGGTTCGGTATCAATAATTTTACCTACTTCTACCAAATTTTCCTTTTGAGAAACAGATAAATCTGCCAAATTTGTCAGTTTAAAACCTTCGAAAAAAGCTTTCCAATCCATTTGTGGAACCAATTTCTGCAATTCATCCAAATTCATTTTGTTGTAATTGGCACGTGGGTCACGAAGTTTTACATTGTCGTAAGCGGAAGTTGCCAAGCGATTTTCAATACGCAAAACATCTTCGCGTTTTTTGGTAGCTTCTTCGGCAGAAAAACCTGCTTTTTCGAACATTTTAGCAATAAATTCGCCGTATTTTGCACGGATATTTTTAGTGTTATCATCGTTTTCCAGATAATAATCACGCTGTCCCAAGCCCGTTCCGCCTTGGTACGTTTGCACCAAATACGCATTGCTGTTCATCGGATCGGCATCCACATACAGGTTAAAAAACGGACTGTAACCTTCCTGCATCATCACAGGCAGATACGCAACCAATTCCTTCGTATCTTTCAGAGCAGAAATCTTTTCCAAATCAGCTTTAATCGGCTCCATACCATCTTTATTTAACTTTGCACTGTCCATCGCCAAATTAAACAAATCGGCAATTTTTTGTTCCACAGAGCCATTTGCAGCAGGTTTAGAAGCAATTTCTTCAATCAAACCTTTCAGTTGATTACGATTATCTTCGGCCAATTTATCGAAGCTTCCGTAACGGGAATATTCACCCGAAATCGGGTTTAGTTTCTGCCATCCACCGGTAGCAAATTGGTAAAAATCTGATCCGGGCACAGCAGTTGTGTCCAAGTTTTCAAGCCGAATGCCGGCAGTCAATTTTCCGTCGGTTGCATCTTTCGGTTTACATGAGTTCATCATAAAAATAGAGAAAATTAGAAGCCCGGCAAGTAAGGCGGATTTAGTTAAGATTGACATAATTTTAAGTATTTATATTGTTTCTATCTGTTTCAAACACATTTTTTCGCAAAAATAAACAGGTGAAAAATAAGGTGTAAAGATAAATATTAGTTTAGAAAAATCTGCATAATACCACAGAATATTTAATCCTAATATTAGATAGAAAAGTATGGTAATAAGTTTTGAAATTGCCTGTATATTATAAACAATTTGCAGCTTCTGAAATAAGAAAAAGCCTATGAGTTCAGAGGCATTTTACATTATCCATTATTTCGAAAAGTTCGTCTTTAGTGCTGGCACGAAGCATTGCAATCCGTGTTTCCTTAAAATTCGGAATTCCTTTGAAAGCGGGACTGGAAGCCAAATGACGGCGGGAATGCAGAATTCCGCGTCGCTCATCCAACCAATCAATTGAATTAACCACTTGCTGTTTGAGAATGGCTTTTTGCTCTTCAAAACTCAACGGTTCCATCATTTTTCCGTGTTCCAAATAATGTCTTATTTCGGCAAAAATCCAAGGTTTTCCAATGCTCGCTCGACCAATCATCACAGCATCTACACCGTATCTATCAAAACATTCCACAGCTCGTTCGGCTGTTGTAACATCTCCATTTCCAATAATCGGAATTTTCATCCGCGGATTGTTTTTCACTTCGCCAATCAATGTCCAATCCGCTTCACCTTTGTACATTTGCGAGCGTGTACGCCCGTGAATAGTCAATGCTTGCGCACCACAATCCTGAATTTTTTCAGCCAAATCAACGATGATTTTGCTGTTTTCATCCCAACCAAGACGGGTTTTTACCGTAATCGGTTTATTCACGGCTTTTACCACCGCAGAAGTAATTTCAAGTAATTTTGGCACATTTTGCAAAAGTCCGGAACCGGCTCCTTTACTAGCCACACGCTTTACCGGACAACCAAAATTCAAGTCGATAATATCCGGATTGGCTTCTTCTGCTATTCGCGCAGCTTCCGCCATAGCATCCGGCTCACGACCGTAAATTTGAATAGCCACCGGACGCTCTTCATCGTGCAGTGTGAGCTTTTGTTCCGTGCGTTTTACGTTGCGTATCAGCGCATCAGCAGAAACGAATTCGGTATAAACCATATCCGCACCAAAACTCTTACAAAGCAGTCGGAATGCAGGATCGGTAACGTCTTCCATCGGTGCGAGAAAAAGTGGTTTTTCGGTAAAATGTATGTCGGCAATTTTCATTATAAAGTCAAAGCTATTTTTAGAAAGTAAAGTTGGCGAGAACAAATAATTTTTATAACTAATTGTAATTTAATTATTTATTTTCTCTTCGAATTCATCTAATTTGCAAAAATACGCTAAAATAACGTGTTAATAAACAAATAAGCAGTAATTTTGCAGTCCGAAAGACAAAATATAATCAACATAAAAGATTGATGTCTTGTTTATTTTCTCTCAAAAAAAGATTTAATAATAAAATGATACAACGAAAAGATATAGAAATAATGGCACCTGCGGGCTCATGGGAAAGTTTGGCGTCTGCCATTAACGCGGGTGCAAATTCGATTTATTTCGGCATTGAAAAGCTGAATATGCGAAGCAAATCAAGCAGTAATTTTACCACCGATGATTTGCGAAAAATAGTGGCTATTTGCCAGGAAAATAACGTAAACAGCTACCTGACAGTCAATACAATTATTTACGACAACGACATCACGTTGATGCGTAAAATCATCGATACAGCCAAGGAAGTGGGAGTTACGGCGATTATTGCGTCGGATGTTTCGGCAATGATGTACGCGTCGAGCATCGGCGTGGAAGTGCATCTTTCGGTACAAACAAATATCACCAACGTGGATGCGCTGAAATTTTATGCACAATTTGCTGATGTGGTGGTTTTGGCGCGCGAACTGAATATGGAACAAGTGGCTGAAATTCACAAAGCTATTGTTAATGAGCAGATTAAAGGTAAAAATGGTGGACTAATTCGTATTGAAATGTTTTGTCATGGTGCGCTTTGTATGGCGGTTTCCGGGAAATGTTATTTGAGTTTACACGAAAAAAATCTTTCTGCCAATCGCGGTGAATGTAATCAGATTTGTCGTCGAGGATATATTGTCAAAGATAAAGACAGCGAAGTTGAATTGGAGATTGACAATGAGTACATTATGTCGCCAAAAGACCTGAAAACCATTGGATTTTTGGATCAAATGATTGAGGCTGGTGTGCGGGTTTTCAAAATTGAAGGGCGTGCGCGCGGTCCGGAATATGTGAAAACTGTGGTGGAATGTTACAGTGAAGCGGTGGATGCAGTTCTTAACAATGAATTTACCGAAAAAAAAGTGGATGAATGGAATACGCGGCTTGCACGTGTGTTTAATCGCGGGTTTTGGAACGGCTATTATCTTGGTCAGCGCTTGGGTGAATGGTCACGAAATTACGGCTCGGAAGCCACTCACAGAAAAATTTACGTAGGAAAAGTGACGAATTATTTCGGTAAAATTGGTGTAGCGGAAATCTTGCTAGAAGCACAAAATCTAAAAGTAGGCGATGAAATTCTTATAACCGGCGAAACCACAGGTGCTTATGAAGATGTGGTCGAAGAAATCCGTTTGGAATTAGAACCGGTGGAAAAAGTAGAAAAAGGTGCTTTATTTTCCATTAAAACCAAAGAATTGGTTCGTAGAAATGATAAAGTGTATAAGATTGTGAAAGCAAGTGAGTTGAAAAATAAACAGTAATATAGGAAAATTATGTTCAAAAAATTAGTAGCTATTGAGCCCGTTAGTTTGATTCCATCGGCTGAAAAGGAATTGGAAAAATTTGCCCAGGAAGTGATTATTTTTGATAATATTCCGGCTGATGACGATGAAATTGTGCGTAGAATTGGTGATGCGGATGCGGTTTTGTTGAGTTACACTACGCATCTTGGAAAAAACGCCATTGAAAAATGCCCGAATGTGAAATACATCGGCATGTGTAATTCGCTCTATTCACCTGAAAGCGCCAATGTGGATATTTTGTACGCAAACTCACGCGGTATCACCGTTACAGGCATTCGAGATTATGGTGACGAAGGCGTGGTGGAATACGTGGTTAGCGAATTGGTACGTTGTCTACACGGATTTGGAACTAATCCGGATGGCTCACCTGCAACACCCTGGAATGGAATAGTAGAGGAAATTACCGGTTTGAAATGCGGTGTTATTGGACTAGGAAAATCAGGCGGAATGATTGCTGATGCTATGAAGTTTTTCGGTGCAGAAGTGAGCTATTTTTCCCGTACCAGAAAACCTAACGAAGAAGCCAAAGGTTATAAATACTTGGTATTAAACGAATTACTGGCTGAAAATGAGGTGATTTTCTGTTGCCTGAATAGAAATACGGTTTTACTTTACGAAGAACAATTCAAGCATTTAGGCAATAAAAAAATCCTTTTCAATACCGGATTATCGCCCGCCTGGGATGAAAAACCGTTCAGAGAATGGCTTGAAAATGACAACCGATGTTATTGCGATACGTTGGGTGCTTTGGGAAGTAAAGATTTGCTTAATCACAGAAATGTACGCTGTATGAACGCTTCCACGGGAAGAACTCGTCAGGCTTTTGACAGATTGAGTGAGAAAGTTCTGACGAATATTGAGGAATACCTTGCCCCCTAAATCCCCCCTAAGGGGGACTTTTTTGAAAGCAAAACGTATTTTTTTTTAAATTTAATATATATTTCTTATAGATAGGTAAAGGTCTCTAAATCTCCCCTTTGGGGAGATTTAGAGGGGCTTAAAACACCACCGGCGATACAATGTTCCGCAATACTCTAACCACGCTCCAGCCGGCTATATCAGCTCGTTTGCTGTACACATCAATGATTGCATTTACTTCGTTGTTTTTTATTTCAATCCTGTGATCATCACCAATAAAATTTGGAATGGAATTTATAGAAACTTCTGTTTTTTGAGTTCCAATTGAAGCCAGCGAAGCACAAACGGAGACATTTACTTTGGTAGGGAAAAGTGTGATTGCTTCTTTTGCATTTCCTGTAAAAACTTCCCTACTCTCTTTATGTAAATTTTCATCGTAAACCGGCGTGTTTTTTAGAGAATTTGGTCCCTTTTCGGTTCTGAATTTTACACTTGTATTTCCACCCATCAAGTTGACAGTCTGCAATACATCCAATCCACCAATTGCCCCTGAAGCAAGATAAATTTTTGCATTGTTTTCACTAGCCGTTTCAATTGCTTCTTTGTAAAAATCTTCATCCGCAAATACGCCGATGGAAATGGTAACAATTGAAATTCCATTGCTCAACGCCGGAATAGTCAAATCTTTCATTGCTTGAATAGATGCCGTTTCCACGATGATGTCCGGTTTATGATAAATCATCTCATCCAGGCTCTCAAACACAAGACAATCGTCGTTATTCTTCGCCTTATTGACTTTATCCGCCAGCTTTTCTGCACTTTCAATGGTTCTGGAAAATACGCCTACTAATTCGTATTCATCCAAAAGTCCATTAACAGATGCATTCACTACAATTTCACCTAATTTTCCACAGCCAAGAATGGCCAATTTTTTCTTTTTCATTTTTCTAAATAATCTCAATATCAGGTCTTAATCTTTCAATATTTTCAATAAAACTTACCGTTTCATTGGGTTTAACAATCTGTATTTTATTCATTCCGTAATGAATTTCTATACGATGAAGTGAATTTTGAGGTTCTAATTTTTGCTTATCCTGAATAACTATTTTTCTTATGGATTGAATTGGAATTTCTTTGCAAGTATAGAATCCATAGTTGGTTTTTATCTTTGTATTTTCAAATAAATAATGAAAATTCAATAAAAAATAAACAACTATTCCTTCCAATATAATATACGGTAAAATAAACCAAAATGACTTCTTAAAAATAATCATCTCTACCACTGCAACAATGATAGCGACGGTTAATATGATTATTTCAGTGAGTTTGTTTCCTTTGTAATAAATTTTCATAATATAAATCTGCCCCCTATCCCCCTGAAGGGGGAATATATTACGTTAGCACAGAAAATTCAAAATTTTAATAAATATACTTTTTTATAAATAAAACGATAATTTTTACAACTACACTCCCCCTTCAGGGGGTTGGGGGGCATGTTACGACATTTCCAACATTCTTAAAATCGGCTTCACCGCTTCTTTCCGCACTTCTTCATCAATCAAAATTTCCGGTTGCTCATCTCGCAGACATAGATAAAGTTTTTCCATCGTGTTTTTACGCATAAAAATACACTCGTTGCAATGGCAGGTTTGCCCTTCAATTTCCGGAGGAACAGGAATAAACGTTTTATCCGGATTGAGTTTTTCCATCTGGTGGATAATTCCACTTTCAGTTACAACTAAGAATTTTTTATTATCAGAATTCGTAACATAATTCAGCAATCCTTGCGTAGAACCAACAAAATCAGCCATTTTCAAAATTACCGATTTACATTCCGGATGTGCAATAATATGTGCATCGGGATTATCCTGTTTTAGTTGGATAAGTTTTTCAACCGAAAACTGCTCGTGCACGTGACACGCACCATCCCAAAGAAGCATATTTCTACCAGTTACGCTATTAATATAATCGCCAAGATTTCTGTCAGGCCCGAAAATAATTTTTTCATCTGCCGGAAGCTGGTCGATGATTTTCTTGGAATTTGTAGAAGTGACTACAATGTCTGTCAAAGCTTTCACCGCCGCGGTGGTATTCACGTAACTGATCACCGTATGGTCAGGATGCGCTTTTACGAATTTCTCAAATTCCGGTGCTGGACAGCTGTCAGCCAACGAACATCCGGCTTCCAAATCAGGTATCAGCACCTTTTTTTCCGGCGAAAGAATTTTGGCCGTTTCACCCATAAAATGCACTCCACAAAGCACAATTATATCTGCATCCGTTTTTTCTGCCCATTGTGCCAAAGCCAAACTATCACCAACTATATCTGCAATATCCTGAATATCACCTGTTTGGTAGTAATGCGCCATAATTACGGCATTTTTTTCTTTTTTCAGGCGATTTATTTCGTCAATCAAATTTTGCTTTTCCATTTTTATTAACTTTCAAAATCAAATTATAATAATATTTTTTTAAAATTTAAAAACTTTAATGCTGATTATAATAGCCTGTTGATAGCGTTGAAAAGTTTTTCACTTTAAATTTGCTTATTTCGTTATCAAAATTTGGCTGTAATCTATTAACAAACTATTTTATGAAAAGTTTCTCTTTTTAAGTGTTTTACAGACTTTATTAACATCTTGTTGAAACTCGTTTAGTTCATATATTTTTATGAATTTTCCGATGAAAACTCATGAAATCGGCGTTGAAAATTCAATGAAAATTCGAGCTAAAAAATTTGCTTTTTCAAATCCGCTTCGGCTATCGAAAATTATTTCCAATTTTCCAAATAAACTTGTAATATTTCTTTCGGTAGTTATTACAAAGTTATGAACAAGATATTAAAGCCCAAGCCCCCTAACCCTCTAAAGGGGGAATAAAAATTATTATACGTTTCCTTACAGACAAGTTTGTATTTTAATCTCTTAAGGGTTAATTCCCCGTCACTTGTGGCTAGGAGTAAAAAATCTATTCCGCTATGATACCCCGTCCGCTTACGGCGGGGTAGTTCATTGATGATGAAAAATTCACCTCATACTCCCCCTTTAGGGGGTTGGGGGCAGTTTATGAATACACCATATTAATTATTTTCAACCTCAACCAATTAGGCAGTAAATCGCTCAAAACACATATCGCTTTATACTGAAATCCAGGTATTACGCGTGATTTCATTTTCGGGCGTTCTACCTGATTTACAATCGCTTTTGCAATCGCGTCTGCCGACATTCCGTTTTGTTCATCTTTTTCCATTTTTACCACGCCCGTTTTCATCCGTTGATAGTAGGCAGAATTTTCATTTTGACAAGCTTCCGTGTATTTTCGAGCCGACGTAAAATCAGTTTTCGTATCGCCCGGAAGTACCGTACAGCACTGTATTCCGAAAGGTTTCACTTCCATTGCCAGTGCCTCCATAAAAATCTGTAAAGCTGCTTTGGCGGCACTGTAAAATGCCTGAAAAGGAATAGGCACCACTGCGGCCACCGAAGTTATTGCAATAACTTTGCCATGTCCCTGTTTTCGAAAAATTGGCAGGCAAGCCTGAATGACTTTTATAGATCCGAAAAAATTGGTTTCCAACTGATATTTAGCTTCATCAGAACTCGTATCTTCGATAGAACCTGCTACCCCATTTCCCGCATTGCTGATTACGGCGTAAAGTTCTCCGCTTTCAGAAATGATTTGATTTATGGTTTTTTTTACAGTTTCCTCGTCGTTAACATCCATTTTTATAGGAATAATATGACCGCCGTTAGCCGATTTTTGCGCTTCTCCCCCGCCCCTGCGTGAGCCGGAATACACGCGGTAACCTTTGTTCATCAATAATTGAGCTGTGGCAAGCCCGATGCCGGCACTTCCGCCCGTAAGTAGTATGGTTTTCATTTGAAAATGATTATTTTTTAAAAAAATTATCTACAAAAGTACTCATTTTTAAACGAATATCTTTATTTTTGTTTTCGTTGGTCTAATGAAATTAGATGATATTTTCTTTGATAAAGTGATCTTCTATTTTTTTAAAAAGTTTTGAGCATAATTTTTGTGTAATATTTTATTGTGAATTAGTATTTTAGAATTTTTATCAGCTATTTTAAGTATTCATTTATTCAATAAAAATATTTATGAACAAAGCCATTAAATTTATCCTTTTAGGTGCAATCTTGATAGGTTTTGCATCTTGTGCAGTGCAGAAAACTGCAGCTGAAATTGAAGAAGAAAAACGAGTTTTGATTGAAAAATTAGAAACTCAAAATTTCACATTCAATGCAACTTATGTGTTCCCGATGGGGAATTTTCCTCCGAGACATTTGACCTCGGCTTACGATGTAAAAGTAAGGCCTGACACAGTTTATTCGCATCTACCCTATTTTGGAATTGCGTATGAAGCACCTTGGAATCCCTCCGAATCTCCGCTCATTTTTAACAGCAAAAATTTTGATTTTTTCATCAATCAGGGAAATAAAGCCGGAAACTGGATTGTAAAAATAAATATGTACGACCGACGAAATCCGCTTAGTTTTATTTTCAGTATTTGGGATAATGGTAGAGCCGATTTAGTGGTTTGGGATTCTTCGCGGCAGACAATTTCTTTCAGAGGTGAAATTGAATAAATTATTTGATTAATTTGGAATCAAATTTTAAATTAATATCTTTGCAATCAAAATAGTTCCTATGATTTTTTAATATCTAATTCATTCCCTTATGAAAAAATCTCTCCTATTTATTATGGCTTTATTTTTAAGCCTTAATACCTTCTTTGCTCAAAGCGGCAAGAACCTAGAATTTGATGGCGTTGGTCGTTATATGAAAATACCAAACCATGCCGATTTCAACATTGCTGCAAACGAAAGTTTTACTGTAAGTATGTGGATAAATGCTGCAGAATTTACAAATTCGAATGCTCGCTTTCTTGCAAAACGTCAGCAAGGAACAACAATTGCTGATAAATCCGGTTATGAACTTTTTGGTACTAATTCAGCTGCACAGTATTATGCTACCAATACGCCAAATGCAGCCGGAAATCACAACAATTCCTTATCAGCATGGCCGCAATACACAGGATCTACTGGAAAATGGACTCATATTGCATTTGTAGTAGATAGAGGTACTGGAAAAATGTATCAGTATATTGACGGAGTTGAAGTTATAAATAGTGGTACAAAGGATATTTCACCTTGGGTTGTGAATAATACTTTTGACGTGTATGTTGGTTGTGGTATAAGTGGTGCAACCACCGGAACTCCTTCCAATTTTTTCAAAGGAATGATCGATGAAGTTCGTATTTGGAAAAAGGCACTTTCTGCTACTGAAATTCAAGCCGACAAAACTGGAACAGTTACAGCAACCACCGAAGGATTAGTTGCAGCTTATGATTTTGAAAGCATTACCGGTACTACGGTTACTGATATTAAAGGAAATCACCCAGCGACTCTTGTAGGTTTTCCTGAACCGGGAAATATCAAAATTACAGGTTCTTCTGTTGCTCAGGATATCAATTTCACCGGTCGTGGAAATGACAATGAAGAAATTCTTAAAATCCAGTTGAATACTACTGGAACTACCTCAGTTCCTTACACAGATTTGGTAATGAACCTTTCCGGAACTACAGACATCAACGATATTGAAGAAATAAAAATCTACACAACCAGAACTTCTACCAATTTTGATTCTCGTAAATTAGGTGGATTTACGGCATTATTGGCAACTGTAACACCTGCGGAAGGTGAAATGACAGTTCCTTTGACAGGAAATATTACTCCAGGAAACAATAATCTTTGGTTGACTTTCAAAGTAAAAGAATCTGCAACAGAAGGAAATAAACTGGATGCATCTGTAGTTTCCATTGCAACAGAAACAGAAACTCATACTTTTGATCAAGGAAATCCGGCCGGAAGTCGTGAGATAATGCTAAGAAGAACATTGGTTTATGCTCCGGGAGATTATGGGTCGGTAAGTTACCGTATTCCGGCTATTACTACTGCTGTTGACGGCTCTTTGGTTGTGTTGACTGATAAAAGAAAATTCCATTCCGGCGACTTACCTGCTAATATTGACATTTTAGCGAATAGAAGTACCGATGGTGGAAAAACCTGGTCAGAACCAATTCTAGTAGCTGAAGGTAATAACACTAGAGGATTTGGTGATGCTGCAATTATCACCTCAAATTCAGGCAAATTAGTTGCATTATTCGTTGGAAATTCAGGACTTTGGGGATCAACTCCAACTAATCCAATTCGTACATATATGTCAACCAGTGATGATAATGGATTGACTTGGACAGCTCCAAAAGATATTACTCCTCAAATATATGGTGCTGAATGTCCTGATCCTATTCGTTCGAAATGGGAAGGATTATTCTTTGGTTCTGGACATGCATTGTGTACTCATTCCGGACGTTTGATGGCAGTTGTAGCAGTTCGTGAACCGGGAATGAATGGATTGCAAAATTACGCTGTTTATTCTGACGATGATGGTGAAACTTGGAAAGTTTCTGAAAGAGCAATCACTGGTGGTGACGAAGCAAAAGTTGTAGAATTAAATAATGGTGACATTTTGATGAGTAGCCGTACGGGTGGAAACAGACTTTGGGCAAAATCATCTGATGGCGGTATTACTTGGGGACCTAAAAATAGTTGGCAAGAAATCTGGGGAAATGCCTGTGATGCGGATATTATTCGCTTTACATCTACCAAAGATGGTTTTGACAAAGACAGAATTCTCCATACTCTACCAAATGCAAGTGATCGTAGAAACGTAACAATGTGGATTAGCTACGATGAAGGTACTACTTGGCCGGTAAAAAGAACAATTGCACCTGGAACATCCGCGTATTCTTCTGCCACAATTTTACCTGACGGAACAATCGGTGTTTACTTGGAAGAAGATGGAAGCAAACCTTACAAAATGTATTTCTTGAACTTCTCTGTAGATTGGTTGACCAATGGAGCTGACAGCTACACACCTGCAGGAACTGAAATTGTAGCACAGCCGGAGTTATCTCTTGAAGGAGGCAAATATTCTACAGAACAGACTGTTACTATTACTTCAGCTACCACAGATGCAAAGATCTATTATACTTTAGATGGCTCAACTCCCAGCGCAAAAGCATTGCTTTATACTGAACCGCTGGTTCTTAAAGAATCTGCAGTTCTAAAAGCAATTGCAATTAAAGAAGGAATGGCAAATAGTGTTGTTGTTTCAGCTACATATTTGATTGGAAATTACATAGTTAATTATGCACCCAGTACTACTCAGCCAAGAACTGACCGTAGTTTAAACAATATTTCTTTTACAGGAAATCAAGGAGGTACATTATCAGTAACTTTGCCTACCGAAAGTCCAAGATATCTTTATAATGACATGACTGAAATCGTTGGTTATGCTGTTCCTGGAGAAACATTAACTCCAAAAATTGGTTATACAGGTGATTGGATGCATGGATATGTGTTTCTAGATATTTTAAATGATGGAAATTTTAATGAAAATTTGACTGATGCAGGAGTTCCCGCTACTGGATCTGATATCATGTCTTTTTCATTTTATAAAGGTAAAAACAGCTTGGGAAATACTACTGCAAATGAAAATCCAGGAGTAAATCCACCGGTTTTCACCATTCCATCTGATATTGCACCCGGAGTTTACAGAATTCGCTACAAAGTGGATTGGAATAGCGTAGATGCTGGAGGAAGTACAGAAGCAGGAAATGATATTGTTACAAATGGAGGAGGAATTGCTGATGCTTTAGTTAATATCCATTCTGCTACATCAAAACTTACTGTAATTACATCAAACGGTACTGTGTTGAAACCAGATAATTCTGCGCTTCCTGCCGAAATTACTTTTGGAACAAGTTTAGAATTATTGTTGACTCCTTCAGCAAATTATAAACTTGACAGTATCATTGTAAAACACGGATATCTTTCCAATTCTGAATTTATCAATGGTAATAGACAGTGGAGAATTGATAGAATCCCGGCTTCAGAGGTGACTGACAATAAATATACTATCCCTGCAACTATGGTGGATGGTGATGTAGAAATTACTGCAAAATTCACCGTATCGTCAAGTGTAAACGAATTATCAAATACAAGTAATATCGATATTAAAACTGATAAAAACACACTGAACCTTACTACTCAGTCAGAGACCAAAGTTTTAATTTCAGACGTTGCAGGACGCATTCATTTTGCTGGAAATCTATCTGGCAATCGCATCTTCAAATTACAATCAGGAGTTTATTTTGTAAATAAACATAAAGTACTTATCCCATAAAAAAGGAGTAACTTAGATGAATTAATAGCATAAAAGCAGCGCAATAGCGCTGCTTTTATGCTTTATTTATACTTTTGAATTTCATTTTGAATAATTTAACGTAGTGTTTTAACATTTTTATCTACCTTTGGAAGACTTTTTATAAAATCCACGGCTAGTGTCTAAATTTATATCCAAAATAGTCATTTTCTTATTTATTCCATTTATTTTTTCTTGTAAATCAGACAAAACGGAAAGCATTCCCACGTTTACGGTTAGCATTTCTCATTTCGAAGATATTCTTGAAATCAATGGCTTGGTTGATCCCGTTGATGTGACAACGTTTTCGGTGCCTCCAAGGATTGATGGTGAGATTGTTTATTTGGTAGATGATGACACCTTCGTAAAACCGGGCGACACATTGTGTGTGCTGGAAGATAAAGGTCGTGAGCAAAACTACGAAGAGCAGAAAGCCCAACTCGAATCACAGAACGCTGAGCTGGAGAAAATGAAGGTCGATTTGGCTATGCGATATGCTCTTTTGGAAGCGCAGGTGCAAAACAATGAAGCCGAAATGATTTTGACAAGCTTAGATTCGGTGAATTTGCAGTACCTGACCAAAAATCAGCAGCGAATTAAAAAACTCGAACTTGAGCGAGCGGACATTGTCAAAAATCAGCTTAAAAAGAAACTCAAATCCCTTTCTATCATCAATCAAACTGAAATTCGGCAAATGGAACTGCGGATTTCTCAGATTCGAAATCGCGTAGAAAGAACCGCCGAAGAACTAAAATCGCTCATAATTTTAAGCACAGAAAGCGGAATTGCATCGCGTGCTACTAATCCGATGAATCGCCAAAAAATGAAAATTGGCGATAATGTTTGGGAAGGATTGCCGCTGGTAGTTGTTCCGAAAATGGAGCAGATGAAAGTAGTGATTCAAGCTTCTGAAGGCGAATACAAACTTCTCAATATCGGCGATTCGGTGGCATATACTTTCGATGCAATGCCCGGAAACAAAGCTTATGGAAAGATTTTGATGAAATCACCAGTCGGACAGCCATTGAAAGATGATTCTAAAGTAAAATTCTTTGAAGTGGAAGCGTCTATCGAAAAAATTGACGTCATTCCCAAACCTGCCTATTCAGCCAACTGCAAGATTTTCCTAAAAATAATTCCCGACACGATTGTTGTGCCGCAAGTAGCCATTTTTGAACAAGATTCAATGGACGTAGTATATGTCAAAAAAGGAAAACATTTTGAAAAACGGCAGATTGAAATTGGCACTTCGTCGTTGAAATCAGCCATTGTTTCAGCCGGACTTCAGCCCAACGAAGTAATTTCACTTTCCAAGCCGGCCGGACAGCTAATTCAAGGAGAAAAATTGCTTCCAAAACCCAAGAAAGAGACGAAAAAAGAAGACGAAAAACCAGAACTAAACAAAGATTCCATCATAGCACCCGAAACAGAATTTGAAATGGTTTTGGATGAAATCTAAAAATTAACAGCAAATTCACTCACAAAAAATAATCGAATGAAAAACCTGCGACATTATCATCCGGTGATATTTGGATTTTTCTTGCTCACTGCAGTGATTTTCTCATCCTGCAAAAAAGAAGAAACCGAAGAAGTTGCCATTGGAAAAGTAACGAAAGGTACAATTTATCTGGATTTGTATGAAGAAGGCAGCGTAGAGGCCATCAATTCCATTACCGTGGCGGCACCGAGTATTTCCTGGCGCTACGGCTCGCTGAAAATCACCAAAATCCTCAAGGACGGAACCGAAGTTAAAAAAGGAGATACTTTGGTCGTATTTGACCCTTCGGAAGTGCGAAAGGGCGTAGTAGAATCAGAAGCGCGCCTGCAAATGGCGGAAGCCGAATTGGTCAAAATGAAAGCCCAGCATCAATCTGATTTGGACGATTTGGAGGCCGATTACGAAGTTTCGCGCATTGCTCAGGAGATTTCTCAAATCAGATTTGAATCCGCAGTGTATGAAGCTAATATCCGCAAGCAGGAAATTCAGCTGAACTTAGAAAAAGCTAATATTGCACTCGAAAGAGCCAAAGAGCAAATCGACAACCGAAAACGAATTCAGCGCGAGGAACTGAAACAGAAGCAAATTTCGATGAACCAGGATCGCACACAGCTTGCCGAAGCCAATGCAACATTGAAAAAGCTGTTTTTGATTTCGCCTTCGCCCGGAATTGCTATCATCGGTTCCAACTGGAGTACTGGCAATAAAATGTCAGTCGGCGATCAGTGTTGGCCGGGATTTCCGCTGGTTCAGCTACCCGATTTGTCGGCTTTGCGTGCCAATATAAAAATCAACGAAGTAGATATTTCCAAAATCACCAAAGGGCTGAAAGTCGAAATCAGACCGGACGCTTTTTCCGGAAAAAAATTCTCAGGCGAAGTCGTTTCCGTGGCAAATTTAGCCGTTTTGAAAGATAATAAATCCAAAATTAAAGTTTTTCCGGTGGAAATTAACATCAACGAAACCGACAAAAACCTGCTTCCGGGATTGACTGTAAGCTGTCGGATTATTTTGGGAGAAATAAAAGATGTGCTTTATGTTCCTCTGGATGCTGTTCATTCTGAAGGAGATAAATCGTATGTTTTCAAAAAAACAAACAAAGGTTTTGAAAAGTTACTTGTAGAAACGGGCGAAAATAATTCCGATTTTATCATTATCAAAAAAGGGCTGGACGCGAACGATAGGGTAGCGCTTTCCGATCCATTTAAGAAAGACGAGCCGAAAGAAGAAAAAACGGAAACTTCGGCCCCGGCAGAACCAACTAATCCACCGCAGCTATGAGAAAATCGATAAAATTCATACTGGCTGCCGCTGCTTTTGCTTGCGTAATTTTTACTTCGTGTAAAGACAATGACGCGATTGACGGTAAGAATGTCGAGCAAGGCACTCGCATCGTGGAAACGGGCGAACTGGCGGCTGTAGAAACGCGTGCTTTCGTGCTGCCGAGATTTGGGCGCTATTGGTATCAAATGAAAATTATCGGCATTCTCAAGCACGGAACCATTGTGAAAGCGGGCGATTCTATCATTCAATTGGATGGAAGCGAAATTCGTAAGTTTATTGTAAATAGAAAAAGCGACCTTGAAACACACAATGCTTTGATTGAGAAAATGAAAGTGGATCAAAGCAACAGAATGCAGGATTTGGAATCCCGATTGAAAAGCGAAGAAGCGTCTTTTGATTTGAGAAAACTGGAATTGGAATCGTCGCGATTTGAATCGGACAGAATTAAACGGATCAAAGAACTCGAGTTTCAGCAATCAAAAATTCAGTACGACAAAGTGATTAATCAAGTAAAACTGGCTAAAGTCATTATTCAAAACGATCTGCAAATTCAGCTTATTCGCCAGCGTCAAATCACCAACGAACTTCAGCAAGCCAATGATTTACTGTCGCAATTGACCATTCGCACACCTATTCCGGGCGTATTTCAGGTGGGAGAAAACTGGCGATCCGGCAAACCAATCCAGATTGGCGACGATATTTACCAAGGTACAAATATGGGAAATGTGCCTAATCTTCAATGGATGAAAGTCAATTCGACCGTGAGCGAGCAGGATTTTCAGAAAGTAAAAGTTGGTCAAAAAGTCACGGTACGGCTGGACGCAATGCCTAAACTCAAATTTGAGGGCGAGGTAACTTACATCGGAAAACTCTGCCGACTGAAAGACCAAAAATCAAGGCAAAAAGTCTTTGATGTGGAGATAAAAATTCTAAAATCTGACGAAAGACTGAAACCCGGAATGACGGTAAGTTGTGAATATCATTGATAAAAAATTAAGAATAAAGTCCAATTTTTCACGATAAATGGAATACAAAGAAAACATACGATTGGCTGTGAGAGGCCTTCTCGACCATAAATTTCGCTCATTTCTAACAATGCTTGGAATTATTTTCGGCGTGGCGTCGGTGATTACAATGCTTGCCATCGGCGAGGGTGCGAAGCGGGATGCCATTGCAAAATTTCAGGATTTGGGTGTGAATAACATCATTGTGAGGGAGAAAAAAATGACCGACGAAGAATTGGAGGAAGTGCGAGCCAAATTTTCGCAGGGATTGTCCATTCAGGATGCGGCGGTCATCAAGGAAATTGTACCCGGAGTTGTCAAGACTGCATCGCAAGCCGAATTGAGTTCCGAAGCAAAATACTCAGACAAATCCTTGAAAACTAACATTATAGGAATTACGCCCGAATATATGGAAATGATGAATATGAGCGTTGCCAAAGGCAGCCAGATTTCTAATGACCATTATTCCCGACAGCTGAAAGTCTGCATTATTGGTTCGGGTGTTGCTTCCGCACTTTTCAAAAGCGAAGATCCGATTGGGAAAATGATAAAACTGGAAGATCAATGGATTGAAGTTGTGGGAATTTTACAGTCGAAAACTTTATTTACCGAAACGGTCGGAGAGCTTGCAGCACGTGATTTAAACAACGATGTGTATCTTCCGCTTACAACTTTCTTGAACCGATTTACGCAAGAAAATCCGCTTTCGAGCGAAATTCAGCAAATTACCGTTCAGCTGGACAATTCCGGAAAACTGCAGGAAGCATCCAAATTAATCAACGGGATTTTGCAGCGTCGCCACTTCAACAACGATGATTACAGCATTGTGGTGCCGTATGAATTGATGCAGCAGGAAGAAAAAGAACGCCGAATTTACAACTTTTTACTTGGAGCCATCGCGGCAATTTCGTTGCTTGTTGGTGGAATTGGAATTATGAATATTATGCTTGCCACGGTTATGGAGCGAACGCGGGAAATCGGTATTAGACGTGCCGTCGGAGCTCGAAAAATCGACATTATGCGGCAATTTGTGATGGAAGCCGTTACCATAAGCATTACGGGCGGAATTATCGGCGTGCTGCTCGGCGTGAGTTTGGCACTGATTGTATCCTTATTTACCGATGTGAGTACCGTCATTCGGGTTTATTCCATTTTTATCGCGTTCGGATTTTCGGTAATTGTCGGAATAAGTTTCGGCTATCTTCCAGCCAAAAATGCCGCCGAACTCAAACCAATCGACAGTATCCGATATGAATAAATGCGGAAAAGAACGTAATTGAATTAAATAACGTGAAACAAATATCGCCGAAGGCAACTAACGCGAAGCGAATAACGTGCAACAACTAACGGACGAAGTCCAACTAACGCCGAAGGCAAATATCGGACAAAGTCCAACTGAATTAACTATGCTGATTGAAATAAAAGACCTTTCAAAAGACTACGAAATGGGCGAAATCATCGTTCCGGCTCTCAAAAATATCAATCTTACCATTGATAAAAATGAATATGTCGCCATTATGGGTCCTTCCGGTTCGGGAAAATCCACGCTGATGAACATCATCGGTTGCTTGGATACGCCATCTACAGGACAATACCTTTTTGAAAATACGGATGTAAGTTTGCTGGATGACGATGCGCTTTCACAAATGAGAAACAAAGAAATTGGATTTATTTTTCAAAATTTCAATCTCTTGCCTCGTCTGAACGCGCTTCAAAACGTGGAACTACCGCTGATTTATTCCGGCGTGGAGGCAGCCGAAAGAAAAAATCGGGCTTTAAAATCGCTTCAGCACGTGGGTTTGGCCGATAGAATTAACCACAAATCAAGCGAGCTCAGCGGCGGTCAGCGACAACGCGTTGCCATTGCTCGTGCATTAGTTACAAAACCCGGAATTCTACTTGCCGACGAGCCTACAGGCGCACTTGACAGTAAAACCGGAGTGGAAATTATGGCACTTTTTGATGAATTGCACAAACTCGGAAACACTATAATTCTCATCACACACGAACGTGAAGTGGCAGATTACGCACACCGAATTATTTACATCAAAGACGGTGAAATTCACTCGGATGAAATCAATCAAAATATTAAAAAAAGCTTCTAAATCAGGATTTTAACCTTAGAATAAAATTTTCAAATTATGAAACGTCAACTTCTGGCATTGCTCGTCATTTTACTGATAAGTTCCAACTTTTCAAAAGCAGAAAATTACAATCTCGACCTGGAAAATAGCATTGCGATAGCAAAACACAAAAGCTTCACGATGCGAAATCTGGCGCTGGACTTCAAGATTGCTGAGCAAAATCTGCGTTCGGCTACAAGCCGCTTCAAAACGCACATCAATATGAATTTTACGCTGCCGCAATACACAGAAACCGTTCGCCAAGACCAAGATAGTTCGGGGATTTTGTTTTATCCGATGAAGCAACTTTACTATCGCGGTCAAGTGGAAGTTACGCAGCCGCTTCCTACGGACGGACATTTATTTCTGACCAGCGGACTCAATAATTACGACGACCTTTATTCCAGTTTCAGAACCACGAATACGTTTGCAAGACTGGGTTTTGTGCAGCCAATAAACGCGTTTTACGGCTACAACAGCATTCGTTCGTCATTCCGCCAGGCAAAACTTGCTTACGAGCGTTCTGAAAAAGAGATGAAACGTGCCGAACTGAATCTGATTTACGAAGTGAGCAGTTCATTTTATGGTTTGCTTTCCTATCAAAAAGAAGCCGAAATCGCCAAATTAAACTTGGAAAGACAGACCGAAGCTTTTGAAATTGCTACAAATAAATACCAAGCCGGATTGATAAAAGAAGTGGATGCGCTGCAAATGGAAGTGGACCTTGCCGAAGCGCAAAACAGCTACGATATGAGTTTGGCAAGCCAAAATTCGGCTTTGCTTTCCTTCAAGCGATTAATCGGAATTGACCTGCAGGACAGCGTTACGGTGAGTAGCGAATTTCAGTATCAGCCGGTTTTAGTTGATACGGACAAAGCCGTAGAAATGGCTCTGCAAAACCGTTTGGAAATTCGTGAGCAGGAAATTCGCATTGAACTGGACAAAATGAACCTGAAACGCCAGAAAGCCGAAGGAATGATCAAGGGAAGTTTGACCGGACACTTTGAAAAAATTGGCGTAAGCGGACAGCATTTGGACACCCATTTTGGAACTGCCGTGAAGCATTCATATAACAATCTAATCGACCGACCACAGAATTTCGGTTTTGGATTTACTATCACTGTTCCAATTTTGGATTGGGGTGAAAATAAAGCCTTGGTTCGTGCTGCAGAAGCTCGTTTGGAGCAAAATGAGCTTCAACGCGAAGAGATACGCCGTAACATTGAGCAAGAGGTTAGAAATTTGGTGTCGAACCTTACAAGCAGCTTAAAACGCTTGCAATTGCTGGAGAAAAACGTTTCGGTTGCCGAGAAAAGTTTTGAAATCACACGTCAGCGCTTTTCTGATGGCGACATCGATAGCCAGTCGCTCGCGCTGGAGCGAAACCGCTTGAACAACGCCTACGTATCGCACCTGAAAGCCTACATCAATTATCAGATGCAGCTTGCCGATTTGATGCGCCGTACGTTTTATGACTTTAAAAATAATCGGGAAGTGCTGTAGCCGAAATCTCAGCCGTTTTTATTCAGAGTAGAACAAAAACTCCGCAGGAATTTCCTGTTCCGGAATGGATTTGCTTGTCACCCCAACGCTCAATTCCTGACCCATATATTTCTCGAAATAGAGGACTTCAATTTTATGAAAACCTTTTTCCAGCGCGATAACGCCGTTTTTGCGTCTTGAATTGTGGCTGCCGTCATTATCAACCACGATTTCGCCGTTGATTTTTAAGATCGAACCATCGTCAGAAAGTGTGTGAAATTTATAAAAAGCAGTTTCGGGAATTTTCAGAAAACTTTCAAATCGTAGTGCAAAACTATCTTTCACTTCAGCCATTTTTAGATTGAAATTCTGGCTAATTCCGGCTTTTTTTAGCGGTAAATTCTTAATTTCCTCCGTTTTTTCTACCGCTCCTTCAAAATATTGATATTTCACGCCATTTTTTAGCTTTTTGGGTGGAATAATAGCAGAACTTATCCTCGTATCAGCGTTAGGTTCTGTCATTCCCGATGGATAATAAAAAGGAAATTTCTTTGTATTCGGAGTTCTAATCCACGTTTTGAAAGTGTGTTCGCCTTCAGTAAGTTCCACAATTCTGCAACCACGTTCCAGCTTTCCATAAGCATTACTTCCGCTTACTTGCCCAAATCCAAGCGCGATATTTCGGTAAATTCCCACGTAATTATTATCGTGATCATGCCCAACAAATGCGCCCATTACATCCTTTTTCTCAATAAACGAAGCGAAAAGTCCGGTGTTAATCTCAGGGCTTGCAATTCCTTCAAATTTCTCTCCTACAAGTTCTTTTTCATCGGCTGCCATTTCCTTAAATTCCGGTAGCGGAATGTGAAAAAATGCCATTCCGGGAAGCGATTTTCCGTTGTTTTTTGCAGTGAGAATGTCCGATTGTTTGCGATACCAATCAATCTGATCGAATTTCACCCAGCCGTAATATCCGAGCGAGCTGTTTCGGGAATAATCCTGCGAATCAAAAGTGTAAATTACACTTGCAATTTTACCTTTATTTTGGGAAGAATAAATCGGGAAAACATTATTTCCAACACCGGAAACCGTTCCAATTTCTCCTATAAAATTGGGCAAAGTCTGAAAGAAATTCCAAATTTCTTTTTTACTCAAATCAAGCTCTTCATCGTGATTTCCGAAAGTGGCAGTCCAGGGAATTTGACTTTGAACAATGGGATTTGTCAGAATTTTAAGCCCATCGATGGCCGGTTTAGACACAATCATATCGCCTGTGATTATGATAAAATCCGGTTGCTCAATTTCGATTATTTTTGCGATGGTTTCTACGGTTTTCGCAATATTTTCAGAGCGGCTGTTCACGTGCGTATCCGTGATTTGCATGATTTTAAACCGACCATTTTTGAAGTGTAAATCACCTTTTTCTTGTCCAAACAAATTAAAAACAGTCACCAGGCAAAAAGTAAAAAATAATCGTCTCATATCAGTCAAATTTTAAGAAAATAAATAATTCAAAGTATCAAATCATCCAATAATTGGTAATAAATCTTTATCGCTTCGTCAATTTCATTCATCTCGATAAATTCATCGGCGGTATGTGAGCGAGCGGATTTTCCGGGACCGATTTTTACGCTCGGAAAAGCCATCAAAGCTTGGTCGGAAAGGGTAGGAGAGCCGAAAATTTCTCTGCCGATTTCTTCTGCTTTCGCAATAATCGGGTGATTGAGCGGCGTGGCAGATGAACTCAGACGAGTGGAACGAGCCACCACATCGCAACTCACATGATTTTTTATTTCGTCCAAAATTTCCTGGTTAGAATACAGTTCGTTACTGCGAATATCCACCACGAAAGTGCATTTGTCCGGGACTACGTTGTGCTGCGTGCCGGCATTTATTTGCGTTACCGACATTTTTACTTCGCCAAGAAAATCAGACTTTTTCTCAAATTGAAACGTCCGAAACCATTCCACATCTTTCAATGCTTTGTAAATGGCGTTTTCGCCTTCGTTTCGGGCAGAGTGTCCTGCTTTTCCGTATGCAGTGCAATCCAGAACCATCAGACCTTTTTCAGCTACGGCAAGTTGCATTTCCGTAGGTTCGCCCACTACCGCAAAATCAATTTTCGGCAGTTCTTTCAGCAGTAATTCAATGCCGTCCTTGCCTGAAACTTCCTCTTCGGCTGTAGCGGCAAAAATCAAATTGTAAGGCTGATTTTTCTCTGAAAGTAGGAAGAAAACGTACAGCAAAGCCACCACAGATGCGCCCGCATCGTTGCTGCCGAGACCGTAGATTTTTCCATCTTTTTCTGTAGGAGAAAATGGTTCAAACGTCCATCCTGCCACAGGTTTCACGGTATCGATATGTGAATTGAGCAAAAGCGTCGGTTTGGTATTATCAAATCCACTTGCCACAGTCCAGACATTATTTTTCAGCCGGAAAGCCGAGTAGCCAGTTTCTGCTATATATTTTTCAATCAAATCGGCACACAGATTTTCCTCTCTGCTGAATGATGGAGTGGAAATCATTTTTCGAAGGAGATTTACGGCGTTTTCAAGCATAATTTTGGGATAAAAATGTAAAATAAAGCCTTCAGTTTTACAAAAATAGGAAAAATTATTGACTTTTTGAATTTTGAGCTACATAGTTGAATTTCCCAAGAAATCTAAAAAAATCAATGAAAATCAAAAATCATAAGCTAATTGTTTGTAAATTTGTAAATTATCAATTTTTGATAAGACCTTTTAGAAAAATACTTATAAATTAAATATTTATCAAATGAAAAAAAATCACATTCTTTTCAAAGCACTTAGCGTGCTAATCTTCCTTGTGGGCTTTTCTACGCAGCTTTCTGCTCAGAATTACGCCTTAAAAATGTCAACGGCCGATCAGGCTGTTTTATTTGATGCTACGGATTTGAACATCGGCTCCGTTTGGACCGCCGAAATGTGGGTTCGCCGTGATGCACAAAGCAATTTTTCCACACTTATCGACGGATTTAACTCAAAATTTACGCTTGAAACCTGGCAAGGAAACAATGCCTGGCAGTACAAAGTCGGTTTTTCTAAAAAAGGGACCGGCGACCAGCAATTTAATTATATTGCACCGATAGGCGAGTGGGTTCACCTGGCATATACGTGCAACGGATCTTCGGTTACGCTTTATGTGAATGGCGAAGCCAAAGGAACTATAAATCAAGCTATTGATATTCCATTGAAGGGTTTCGGTTTGCTTGCTAATCCGAACGAAAGTCCCAAAGCGACGATTGACGAAGTGCGCTACTGGAGACGTGTACTTACTGCTGACGAAATTAAAGCCGGAATGAACCAATCGGTGGATATTTCTGCACCGGATTTGGTGTCATACTGGTACTTTGACGACCGTGCTGCTAAAATTTCGAACCTTTCCGAAGGACCTGCCGGAACTAATAAAGGGGCAACTTACGTTTTGGCAAATAACGACAAATTTACTTCTGTGCAAAAAACTATGACTTTCAAAAGCATCGAATGTTTTCACAGCAATGAATACCTGCTGAAACCCGGTGCAAGAAATCAGGAATTGTTGGGAATAAAAATCACAACCGAAGGTATTCTTAATCCACTTTTGCTTACACGGATTGTTGTGAATTTGAACGGAACAAGCCAAATTGCTGACATTGAAAAAGTAGGAATTACTACTACTGGAAAATCCGGCACATTTGCTCCTACGCCATTTCTTGGAACCAAACAAGAACCTGCAGCCAGAGACTTGACGTTCGCCGGTGCTACAATGCTGAAACCAGGAGCCAATTATTTTTGGGTGGTTGTAGATTTAAATTCAACTGCTGCAAAAGGCAATGTATTTGATGCCGAGTTAGTTTCTGCAACTATCAGAACTCAAACGGTTACGCCTGAAGTGGGAAATCCAGTTGGAAACAGAGAAATTGCGGATGAAGTTTTAGCACCAAATACAGCCTTGGATATTGTTCCAAAACCAACTTCACTTAGCCTAAATGAGATGCCATTTACACTGAATGCGCAGACAAAAATCAAATATAATCAGGCAGAAATTCTTCCGGAAGCAGAATATCTGAAAGATTTCCTGAATATCCCAACCGGATTTTCAATTTCTGCTTCACAAGGAGCTGCTGAGAGCAACAGCATTGTGCTGAATATAATTTCAGACACCGAATTGGGCGAAGAAGGTTACATGCTTCAAACCAAAGAAAATCAAATTATCATTGAAGCCAACAAAAGAAAAGGACTTTTCTGGGGAATTCAGACCTTGCGTCAACTTTTTGCTACTGAAATTGAAAGTAAAGTTGCACTGACAAATATCACGTGGAGCATTCCGGGCGTGGACATTAAAGACATACCGCGTTTTGAATACAGAGGAATGCATCTGGACGTTTGTCGCCATTTTTTCCCGCCAAGTTTTGTGAAAAAATACATCGACCTGCTGGCAATGTACAAAATCAACAAATTCCACTGGCACTTGACCGAAGATCAGGGCTGGAGAATTGAAATTAAGAAATATCCAAAACTTCAAACCATAGCCGCGTTTAGAAATTGTAGCGATGTGGGCGAGAATTACGGCGGATTTTACACGCAAGAAGAGGTGAAAGACATTGTGGCGTATGCAGCCAAAAAACACATCACGATAATTCCTGAATTTGAAATGCCGGGACATGCTGTGGCGGTACTTACAGCTTATCCGGAATTTGCGTGTACAAGCGCAAAGCTGCCGTTTACGGTTCGTTGTGAATGGGGAGTTTCTAAGGATATTTTCTGTAGCGGAAAAGAAAGCACATTTGAATTTATCGAAGGTGTTTTGGATGAAATGGTGCCATTATTCCCGGGAGAATATTTCCACATTGGCGGTGATGAAGCACCGAAAGACAACTGGAAAACGTGTACCGATTGCCAGAGAAGAAAAACTGAACTTGGCCTGGCAAATGAAGAGATGCTTCAGAAATATTTCGTGGAGCGAGTATCAAAATATTTGACAGCGAAAAATAAAAAAGTTATCGGTTGGAGTGAAATTACACACGGTGGTGTGCCTGAAGGAGCCATTGTACAGGATTGGCTGAATGCAGCAAAAACAACTGTGGCTGCCGGTAATCAGGTGATTATGTCAAACAACGTGTATATGTACCTGGATTACAAACAGGCTGAGGGCGAACAAGGAGCTTACTGGGCAACACTTCCATTGAGCCAGGTATATAATTTCGAGCCGGTTCCGGGAAATTTCACTGCAGAAGAAGCGAAACTTTTGTTGGGCGTAGAAGCTACGATGTGGACAGAATATTGCCCAACTGAACGTGATGTGGAATATATGCTTTTGCCGCGTATGCTGGCTGTTTCTGAAATTGCGTGGTTGCCGCGTGAGCAGAAAAATGAAGCCGATTTTAATCGCCGATTGAACAATCATTTCCGTCGTTTTGACTTGATGGGCTACTCATATCGCAGAAGTGTTTCAGCGCCTACGACTACCAGAAGAAGCATTGAAGCTTGCGAACCAATTACGCTGACAGCCGAAGTGGACGGACTTTCATACTATTGGAATAATGAAGAAAAATCAACTTCAAAATCCATCACCGTGAGCGAATCCGGAACGTATAAATGCTATGTAAATTATTACGGAAACATTATTGAAAGCGTTTTTGATGTAAATTTTAAGTCAGCTGCCCAGCAACCTGTGGTTGGGATTACCACAGCTGACGAGCAGGAAATATCTGTTTTGGGCGATTTTGATGCTTACAATTGGTACACCGATGGAGTTTCGGAATATCCATTTGCACGAGGAAGTTCGCTAAACTTACCGACTACAGTAGATGTGAGCAAATATCAACTTTCCGGCGTACAATTTACTAATTCTACGAAAAGTCTGAAACTTGACGGCGTAGATGATGTGGTGGAAATCAGCCAATCTGATTTTCTGAACAACACGAAAGCTTATACTTTTGAAAGTTGGGTGAAGGTAAATTCCTGGAAAAATACGTGGGATGTGGTGATGAACAAACGTGTAGATAATAATAATCGGGTAGGGATGGAGCTTGGTAACAGTCAAGGTCAGATTTACGTGCACGTTTGCAACGGCAACAATACTTACGGTTCGTTTTCCGGATTTCCGGTAAATGAATGGGTTCACGTGGCGGTGGTGTATGACGGAACTAAAGTTGGCAATAGTCAGCGACTTAAATTTTATATGAATGGAGCGGAAAAAACGCTTGCATATACCGGCACAATTCCGGCTGCTACACCAACGATTAGCAATCCGCTGACACTTGGACATACCGGGCAAAATCCGGCTATTCAGTACGCCGATTTGCGGTTTTGGAATACTGCAAGAACTGCCGAACAGCTTGCTGAAAATATGAATGGTTTGAAAACCTACGGAACTGATTTGCATCTTTATTATCCAATGAATAATTTAAGCACAACGACCTTTTCTGACGTAACAAAAGGCGTTTCGGCAAGTTTGAAAAATGCGACTGAAAATTACGTATCACCTACTTCTGCACCTTCATTGCAACAAGCAACTTGCGAAAGTCAGCGTTGGCAAGTGAGTGAAATTGTTTCCGGTTTGTTTAGTTCGTATGCGAATGATTTGGATATTAGTATTTCACCAAATCCAAGCAATGGAAAGGTAAATATAAAAGGGCAATTAGATAATACAGAGGAGATAAATTTGAGAGTATATAATCTTAATTCACAGTTGATTTATTCTCAAAAATGGACTTCCAGTGAAATCAACGAAAGTTTGGATTTGAGCAATAAGCAAGAAGGCGTTTACCTGATTTCGGTAACTGCCGGAGGAAAATCTAAAATAGAAAAATTGATTTTGAAATAATGGAAACAAAAATCGGATAGCTCAAAAAAGCTATCCGATTTTTGTTAAATCAATTTCCGAGAATTATTCCAAATCAATTACTGTACCTTTTCCCAATGAAATTTCATCCGCTCTTGTAATTACCACTTGCTTTACGCCGGCTTTCAGCGCATCAAAGGAATTTTCCAACTTCGGTATCATTCCACCGGAAATTACACCTTCATCCACTAACTTTTCAAACGAGGCAGGATTTATTTTTTCTATCACACTTTCATCATCGTTTTCATTGGTTAAAACGCCTTTTTTCTCAAAGCAGAAAACCAACTTTACATCAAAAAACTTTGCTAACGCTTTGGCAGCTTCACCTGCAATAGTATCAGCGTTTGTGTTTAGCAAATTTCCTTTTTTATCGTGAGTTAGCGGAGCAAGAACAGGCGTAATGCCTTTATGAATTAAATCAGCCAAAACCCCGCCGTTAACTTCCTTCACATCGCCTACGTAACCGTAATCCACATCTTTCACGGGACGTTTTTCACTTCGCATATAATTCAGATCGGCACCGGTCAGTCCCAGCGCATTCACATCCAAGGACTGCAATCCGGTAACGATGTTTTTATTCACTAATCCGCCGTAAACCATCGTAACAATTTGGAGCATATTTCGGTCGGTAATGCGTCGTCCGTTTACCATCTGCGTTTCTATGCCCAACTGTTCAGCCAATGCAGTTGCCGAACGACCGCCGCCATGTACAAGCACTTTGTAGCCTTCAATGGACGAAAAATCAGCCAGCAACTGTTTCAGCGTTTCCGGATTTTCAACGATTTTTCCGCCTACTTTTATTAGGGTTAATGGTGTTTTATTTCCCAAATTTGACATTTTTACTATCCTCAATTTTAATCAATCAAATCATAGTTCAGACATTGGGGCTTAATACTGCACCAACGAATACACATCCAAGGCTTCACCTAACCGTGTAATTCCTTCCAAATCAAGTAATTCAATCAGAAAACTAACATAAATCGGATTATCGCCAAATTTGCGAAGTAATTGCAACGAAGCATTTGCACTTCCGCCGGTGGCAAGCAAGTCATCGTGAAGCAAAATCACATCATCCGCATTGATTGCGTCTTTGTGAATTTCCAGTCCATCAACACCGTATTCCAATTCGTAATCCACACGATACGTATCAGCAGGAAGTTTTCCGGGTTTGCGAAGCAGGATAAATCCGGCGTTAAGCTTGTAAGCCAAAATACTCCCAATCACAAAACCACGACTTTCTACACCAACCACTTTTGTAATTCCTTTATTTTTGTAGTAATCATAAAGTGTATCGGTCATCAGTTGAAGTACTTCGGGATTTTTAAGAGCCGTAGTAATATCTTTGAACTGAATTCCTTCCTTAGGAAAATCCGGAATGTTACGTATAGATGCTTTGATTGCTTTAGCTACTTCGCCGTTTGTGGCATTTTCGATATTAAAATTGGACATAGTATGTTTTTCTTTTTGTTTGAATTTAGTTTTTAATAAATCTTGAATTACAATGCTTCCAGCATCCTTTTTATCACCGTTTGAGCTGAAATCTCCCGATTTCCGGCTTGCGGAATGACGATTGATTGTGGACTTTCAATCACATCATCGGTAACAATCATATTTCGGCGAACAGGCAGGCAATGCATAAAATAAGCGTTGTTTGTTACTGCCATTTGTCGTTCGGAAACGGTCCAGGAGCGGTCGGTAGAGAGGATTTTGCCGTAATTCGGATCCTGATAAGCCGCCCAGTTTTTGGCATAAATAAAATCTGCTCCTTCAAAAGCTTTCATTTGGTCGTATTCCACACGCGCTCCACGCACAAATTTTTCGCTCAATTCATAGCCTTCCGGGTGCGTAATAACAAAATCCACGTCGGCTTCGTTCATAAAATCAGCAAAGGAATTCGGCACAGCCTGTGGAAGTGCTTTCGGGTGCGGTGCCCACGTGAGAACCACTTTCGGGCGAGCCGTCCGCTTGTATTCTTCAATCGTAATCAAGTCGGCAAATGCCTGTAACGGGTGTCCCGTAGCACCTTCCATGCTGAAAACAGGCTTTCCGCTGTGTTGGATAAACTGATTGAGAATGGTTTCTTGATAGTCAAATTCTTTGTTCTCAAACTGCGCAAACGCCCGCACGCCGATAATGTCGCAATAACTGCCCATCACGGGAATAGCTTCCAGGATATGTTCCGGTTTGTCGCCGTCCATAATCACGCCACGCTCGGTTTCGAGTTTCCATGCACCTTGGTTAATATCAAGTACCATCGTGTTCATTCCCAGGTTCATACCGGCTTTTTGGGTACTTAATCGGGTACGCAAACTTGAATTAAAAAATACCATTAACAGCGTTTTATTTTCGCCCAATTGTTTGTATACATAGCGGTTTTTCTTGATTTCAAGCGCTTCTTTTACAGCATCTTGTAGGTTGCCAAGGTCAAAGACGTTAGTGTATGTTTTCATTTACGATTTACAATTTTAGAATTACGATTGGAAAATAAGAAATTCACCAATCATTAGAAACGGCAAATTTACGAAAAATATGTGGAAATCACTTGAATAATGGGATTTTGATTTGGTTGTATTCTATTAGAAACAAAATTTGAGTATTTTTATTCATATCTGACGCTAAGTGAATGATTTAGCAATTTTTTTGAGGTTAAACAGAAAAAAAATATTACTTTTGTAGGATAAGCTGAGAAACACGATTTTACTACCTTTTGATACAACGAAATTTTTGTATGAAATAGAAAAAAGGCAGTAACTAATTATATTTTATGTAAATTTTAATCTTTTGAATGCCAAAGAATTAACTGGATTATTGTCAATCATTTGCATTGAATTTACTTTTTTACTAGCAAATTATAATAACTTAAATTTAATATCATGAGACGAATTACTACCTTCCTTGCGGTGTTATTTGTGGCTACTTGTGTCATGCCTTTAGCAGCAAAACCACCCAAAAAGCAGGAAACGGATCAAGCTCTGAAAATAATGCGAGCAATCCCGGACACTGCATTTATGAAATTTACTCCACCCAATTTGCTGGAGGATTTTACTTATAAAAAACTGGCAAAAGAAGGTTGGACGACCAAAGAAATTTTTGCAATTACAGACAATTTCGTTCGTAAAAACCGCAAAGAAGTTCGCGGAAGCAACGGTTATGCCATGTACGAAAAAGAATGGCGTCCTTACTGGTACGGACTTATCCCGAACGACACTATCAAGCGCTTCGACAACGAAGAATTGACTGTGAAAATGCAAAACAAAATCAACAAAGCATTCAAAGCCAGTGCCGACGAGTACGTTCCACGTGAATTTTACACGCCGGACAATCGGATGAATGGCATTCGTAACAAAGGAATGTGGCGTCACAATGCGCTGTTACCTGCTGCCGGACGTATTCACTGGATACAGCCGCACCCCACAGATCCGGATAAATTAATGGTAATTCCGGATGGCGACGGTATTTGGAGAACAGATAACAATGGAAAAAACTGGATTCCTGTAACTGACCGCATTCCTAATCGTTTTCACCGCTCGCAAGCACGTGGTTACTGCATTCCTGTAGATCCGGATGATTGGAACCACTTTTTTGCATTTATGGAAAATACCGATCTAATCTATGAAACTACCGACGGCGGTAATACATGGACCGAAGTTCCAAATGCAAAACAACCAACGAAACTGGGCTTCAAGCGCGGTTATGCATTCAAAGATGCAGCTGGAACTTTGAAATTTGTTGGTGTAGCTCGAAATACATTTACAGGTTGGGACGGTGTTTTGTACACCAGTGACGATAAAGGTGTTACCTGGAGAATTATCAATATCCCTATCGCACAGCGCGATTTGAATGCCGATGGCTCAAGAAGAGTTTGGTTGCAGGAATTTGCTTTTGATCCACAAGATAGAGATATAATTTACATAACCACGGCTCGCGGAATTTTACGTTCTACAGACGGCTTGACATTCAAAGATGGAAAGTATAATCTGGAGCGAATGAATTTCAAAGTCTATAATCAAAGCAAAACTACTTTGATTTCTGAAGGAACTTCTTTCCCAATGCCAACTTCAGATGGTCCTGTAATGATAGAAATTGACCCTAAAAATCCAAACCGCATGTGGGTAGGATTGGGTCAAAAGGCTTCAAGCCCACACAAATCTGCATTTTATTTATCAGAAGACAAAGGAAAAACCTGGGTAACGCTTACAAATACGGATACGGGAGTTGGTTCCGGGCAGGTGTTTGGAAACGAATCGCCCGGTGGATGGTTGGGTGGCATGGCTATCAATTTTATGGATCCTAATTTCGTTTATGGTTGTTCTATGAGTTCGGCGAAAAGTAGCGATGGCGGAAGAAACTTTAGAGAATATGCCTGGGGATACCAAATGAAAGGATACCATCCTAATGGACAGTTGTATCCTGTGAGCAGTGCTCGTCACAATGCAGATAACCATACTATGCGTTCTACGCCTTCAGGACGAGTTTTCAGAGCATCAGATGCCGGTATATTGATGATAGATAAGGAAATAAATGGTCACGAATGGATGAACATTAGCGGCGATATGGGACAAAATCTGTTTTACGCAGCTCGTTTGAATGAATTTGGTGACCAAACAATCATTGGAAATACGCAAGACTTAGATGCTCAAACCTACAGATATGGACGCTGGGGCTACTGGCGCGGATATGAAGGAAGTACTGCGGGCATCAACCCGATGAGTAACGAAACTTATTTCTCCGGTGGTGGCGGCGGTGAACTTGAAGGTACATCTTGGGGAAATTCCTGGATTGCTTCATTCTCAAAGGCAGACGTAGTTACCAGCAATTGGTACTTATGGCGTGCAAATCCGATTATTACTAATGGAAGTACATCCAGCGATTTGGGAGTTGTGAAAGACATTGGACGTTCTGTTCAGCCAATTATCAACAATACTTCACAACCAACAATGTCCACGCGTGATTTTGCACTATCACGTGATTTGCGCGTAGGTTCTAGTCTATTTGTTTTGCGTGGCGATGGAAATATTGTACGCTTTGACAATGGAAACAGCACATACACTACCATCAAACGCCCTGCAATGTCAGGTTACAGTCCAAGTTGTATCGCAACAAATCCGGATAATGTATTTGAAATTTATGTGGGTGATTTTCAGAATGGAATTTTGAAAACCATGGACGGAGGTAAAACCTGGACAAGAATTTCTGCATTATCTGGCGGAATTCCTACCGGAGTTCATTTCAATAAACTGTATTTCCACGAAGGAAGTGGCGATATTTATGCCATTTCGAATGAAAGTGGAGTTTATCTTTTGGAAAAAGGAACATCTGAGTGGCGAGTTTGGATGAAAGGCTATAATCCGGCATCATTTACCGGAGCTGAAATCAACTACGCTACGCAAGAAATGATGATTTACGACTACGGTCGCGGTATTTGGATTGCCGACCTTGAAAATCCTGCCGATCGCTTTTTCAAACAAAATTTTGCAATTAAACAACATTCATTTACCAACGGAGTTCGCACATTCGGAATTGATACGAAATGGGATGTGCCACTTTATTACAACCACAAATGGACGGTAAATGGAGTAGAACGCACGGAAAGTCCGTATCGCTACTTCACGGCAAACAATCTGAAAGCCGGAGATAAAGTCCAGCTTACTCTTTCTTTGCGCGAAGCGCCAGATGTAGTAACTCGTTCGGCAGAATTTGTAATTCCGGCCGAAACAACTGAAACTTTGGCTGATTTCAAAGCAGGAAATGCAATTTATTCCACCGGAAATGGTAGAATTGACTTAGGTCACTTGAATATTTTTGATGAAGATTTCTCTGTAGAAATGTGGTTAAAACCAAAATCAACATCGCAAGCTGCTATTATCGGAAATAGAAAATTAGACAACAGAGATCAGCAAGGTTGGTTGTTGTATTTGCACAACGGACTATTGAAATTCAAAATGACGCCGCTTGCCGAATTCCCACAACCATCTTACGAAAGCAAGCAAAATTACACGCTGGATATTGCGACTAACAACCAAATCCGTCCTAATGAATGGACACACATTGCATTGACAGTTGAGAAAAAAGGCGCAATCAGAATTTATGTTGATGGGGAATTGAGAACTACCAGAGTACGTCCGTTTAGAGATGTTGGTTTGAACAGTGTTCAGCCGCTTTCATTCCTCGCCGATGGTTACGAGTACAATGCTTTGGATGGATTTGCAGATGAACTGAAAATTTGGCGAAAAGCCTTAAGTTTAACTGAAATTCGCGAAGGAATGGTTTCAAAACCGACTCACGGAAATGCAGATTTGGTTTATTACAATGATTTCAACGCTGAAAAAACAGAATTGCTTAAAGAAAACTTCACGCAACAAGGCATTCAATCCAGAACACGCGCGGTAGTTACTTATCCAAAAATGACGATGGCAGTAAGTGCTACGCACAATGTGTATGACAGCATTTCGAATGTAGAAGAAGCTGTTTTGAGCGGTTCGGAACAAATTATGCTAATAAAATCAAATAAATCAAGCGGAGTTATGTCGGCCAACATCAGCCGTTTTGACGATGTATATCACGCATCCGATATTCGCGGAATGACAGACGAGCATTATGAATTTGCACCGAATGTTTATCTGGTAAGCATTTTCGGAAATGTATTATCCAATGATTCTTTATACCTGAGAATTCCAATGGCTAATACGGCCGAATTTGCCGGAGAAGATGTTTATATCGGCTCTGCAGATGTTTCAAAAGCAGATTGGAAAACATTGGGAGCACCAATTCAGGTTGAAAATGGAAATATCATTATCAAAGCTAAAGCAACTGAATTGAACAACAAACTCATTGCATTTATCAAAGTAAAACCGGCAATTGCACTGAAAGTTCCTGCTGCCGACAACGAAGGTCTGCTGCAAATCTACGACGATGTAGAAACTTACAGTTTCCCATTCAATGCAGAACTTATCAAATCAATGCCTGCACCTACGGCACCTTATGCACTGACAAGTTCAGAAAAAATCGTGACAGTTGGTAATCTAGTATTTGAAAATGGAGTTGGAAGTGGTTTATTTACTGTAGATCCAAAAATGATGGGCGGATTTAACGAAAAAACAGCTGTAAGCATTACCGGCGAGGATAACCGCATGATTCCATACAATCTGTCAATTCAGAATAAAATTGCACCGAAATCTCAGGGAAATGCATTGCGTTTCAACGGTGGCGGTGCAATTGTCGGTTCTGCTTCAGATTACGCGGCACTCAACCAATCCAACACAATCTCGATGATGGGATGGATTAGAATTGACAACGATGAATTCTTTACTTCTTCCGGAGTAAAACCAATGATTTTCTTCCGCGGAGGCGGCAAAACTCTTGGAATGCACTTTGATGCAGGAGAACTTCGCTGCCACTGGAACGAAGAAGCCTGGAGTTGGGGATTGAGTACAGGGCTGAAAATCACGGCAGCCGATAAAGGCAAATGGATACACATCGCCATGGTTTCCACACCTTCTTCCATTACTTTCTACTTGGATGGAAAGAAATTTTCCAGCAACCGTACTATGTCTCGCACGGGAGTTTTAAGTCCGCTTATGCTGGCGCAAAATTACTCGGGAGATACTTGGTTTACCGGAGCAATTGATCAGGTGGCGCTTTGGTCGCGCTCGCTTTCAGAAGAGGAAGTGATGAAATATATGTACAATCGCGTATTGCTAAATGACGCCGGATTGGTAACATATCTAAACATGGATCAGACCTCTGAATTTGGCGGATTGGTAGATTTGAAAAACAATGCATCGGTTTCTTACGTAGGAAGTGTTGCAACGAATTATCCTTCCGTTTTCCCATTTATGCTTGACACCCAATCCGGACATACAGGAAGTACATTGAGCAGCACAGATGGACTGATAGCACTGAAAATGCCTGTGAATATTAATGGAAAATACTACATTTCAAATATCAATCGCGTGCCAAATAATTACACGCTTAGTGGTGTTGTGCCATTGTACAACGGACATTTTGTAGTGAATTACATGGCAGGACAACAATTCAAAGCAGGCGATAATATTGAAGTAGTTTGCAGACATTCCAACGTAACTGCAGGTCAAAACTACACCTTAGCAACTCGCGAACTTGGTCGTGGTCTTGCTTTTGTGAAAAAAGCAACCGTAGCTGCTACAGCTGATGGTTTGGTAACTGCTACGCTTAGTGCAGCTGATTACGGAGCACCGTTTGAAGCTATGTGGTTTACCGAAGCGGCTAATCTACCAACTGTAACTTCTGCAGTAACTGGAGAAGGCGGAAAAATTATTCTGAAAGACGATCAAGTTGGCGTTCCGGTTACATTTACATTAACTTCAGCCAATAAAGGCGGTGATATTGATTTGGTGGTTGATAAAGTTTTTGCAAGCTTTGACAATCCGAAAATCAACTTTGCTGAAGCTAATACAGTTACTCGCACATTGATAATCGACCGCTCGAAACTAAATCAAAACGATTGGAATAATATTCTTGTTGGATTTGTAGGAGCATCAGGTGAAAATCTAACTGTTCAGGTTGGATTGGAACCGGTTGTAGAACTGGAACTGGTAAATCCTGCAGAAAACAATCAGCTAACTGCAAGCAGTGCTACAAAAGCTCTGGAAGTAAAAGCAAAATTAGTTCGTGGAATTATTACAGAACCAATTAAATTGAACATTCAGTCTGATTTGAAATACGGACAATCAGTAGGCTCGGATTATCTGACTGTAACAGGCGGAGAAAAACTGGCGAATACATTCACATACCAACCGTCACCATATCCTGCCAATGCAGGTTGGAATACCACAGCAAATCCGTATCTGACTAATTTCTTGATAAGTAAACAAGAGAATATCAGACGCGAAGGCGTATCCTCGTTTATGTATCGTTATCATCCGGATTCGAAAAACTTCATTCCGTACGATGTTCGTTACATGGATTCAAATTTGAATTTAAAACCATTGGAACCGATAATTGCACAAGTTGCGGACGCGAACGCATGGATGGCATTCAAAGGTCAAGGTCGTATCACGGATTATAACCGTAGAAATACTGAATTCTTCGCACTTTCGGAAGAAGAAGAGCTGAGCCTTGAAATCTGGAAAGACAATATCATGTATGACCGTATTTCTGTGCGAATAAATGGCTTTGGCGATGAATATTTTGTGTTTGATCAAGACGCTCCGAAAATGATGGGAATTATGACAAATTCGCCGATTATCTACATTTTGGGTAGTGATAATACGAAATATTCTGTGAAAACGTATCTGCAAAGAGAACGTGAAGTGCCGCTGGCAATCAAAACCGGAATGTCGGGAGATTATTCTTTCCGCGTTTCTAAATTGTTCAAAAACAGTGATTTCAAAGCAATCTTTGTAGATGGAGAAACTGAAAAAACAATCACACAAACAGGCGAAATAGCCCTTGCAAACATTGTTGGACGTTCTACGGCTTACGAAGATCAGTACAAACTGAAACTGCTGATGCCTACAAGTTTGTCGTCAAGCGACGAAAGCAAGCCGCATATTTGGGCTGTAAATGACGTTTGCCACATAAATAATTTGATGGAAGCTACCCGCGTGGAAATTTACAACACGCAAGGTCAGCGAATTGTGAATACCGTAGTTTATGACACGGAATGGAAAACGCAACTGAATTCAGGGGTTTATATCGTGCGACTAATCAATCCTGAAAACAGAATTTTAAGTGGAAAAATTATTATTAAATAAAAAAACTGTCTAAAAAAATAATACAATGAAACCAATAAATATATTCAAAAAATTAATTGTTAGCAGTATTTTATTGCTGGGATTGAGTACTGCTCTGCAAGGGCAGACGGTGCTGGAAACACTTGAAATTCAAGCTGATGAAGCTAAGCAAGTTCAGGCTGGCACGCAAATCAAGCATTTGATTGTAAATGCTAACATCAACAGCGTTGGGCAATTGCTTGTTCCGACAGGCGTGGTAAATGTGGAAAAATTGACTTTGAAATATGCATTTGTCAAAGGTGACTGGAATTTCGTATCTTTTCCATCCGATTTGCTTAACTTAAATGACCCAACGCAGACAAATCTGAGTACGCTCGGCTTTCAGCAAGCGCTACTGGGACAGCGAATTTATCAAATCAGAGAATTTGACAGCGCAGTGAAATCGGAGGAATTGGACAATGTGTCACCTTGGATCAGGCTCTCTACACCAACGATGTATGCAGGAAAAGGCTATTTAATCCAAATTGCTGGAACGGTTGCCAGTGATGTGGAAACCATCGAATTTTACTTCAATAACCTGGAATTAAAACCGGATGTGGCACTTGACAGAGCTGTGATTGATATGGATTTGACCGGAAAACCGAGTTTGCAGACGTATGAAGTGAATATTTCCGGAGCGAATGTTAAGTCCAATACGCTCAATGTGAAAATTCTGAACGATCAGCAACACGTGCCTGCACCGATTAATTACGAAGCAGCCGTTGTGGATGCAAAGTTTCTTTTTACTGAAAATAATGAAGCATTCCGACTGGTGCTGCCGGATGATTCGGAATGCAAAATTTTGATAATGGACAAGCGTATGAAACGTGTGGTAAAAGCATTGAGCTACACAGCTCCTGCCGAAATTCCGATTTCGCTTTTCAAAAAAGGAACTTACAAAGCTTTGATTGAATATGGCAATGCTACTGCCATCAAAGAGCTGAAAATTAAGTAGAAATACTGGTTTTAAATAACAATAAAGGCATTACTCAATTCGTGAGTGATGCCTTTGTTATTTTAATAAGTAGGTAGAGTAGAAGGGAAATTGAGTTTATTACAATTCATTTTTCACAAAACCGTATTTCTTGGTAATCAGCAGGAAAATCAGTCCTAAAATAGTGCCGACAATGCCATAAACCGCATCAATCATATCCGGCGTATTTAAAATTGAAATGAAAAATTCGATAATCAGATTGAGAAGAACGAACAAAATCTCGATAATTATCAAATGTTTTGATTTCATTCCGGCCATTAATCCAACGTAGCCTACTGTGATATAAATAAGAAATGAGAGTGTGAAATTTGAAATATGATTGTAAAAATCCGGCAGAATATTAAGAAGTGGCTTGATTTCCAAACTTGGAAATTTCTTGCCAAAAAACAGAAATATCGAAGCAATCAGAAGTAAAAAATAGCCAATTGAAGTGCCGATTTTTGGTAAATATTTTAGGGATTTGATTAGTTTTTCTAATTCCATTTTTCTTTATTCTATACAAATAAAATTACTCCTATTTATGCAAAATGCGGTTCTAAACCGCAATTTGCTATTCAACTATTTAACCAATTAACTAATCAACCAAACCTACTTCGGCTCCATCGTTACTATCGGAATAATCATTTCTTCCAATGAAATTCCGCCGTGTTGGAATGTGTTTTTGTAGTAGCTTACATAGTAGTTGAAGTTGTTTGGATAGGCGAAAAAGTCATCGTTTCCGGCAAAAATATAGGCAGAACTCACGTTCGGGCTTGGCAGACCGGCTTTCTGCGGTTGCTGGATTTCGAAAACCTCTTTCTTATTGTAACTCAAATTTTTACCTACTTTGTAGCGCAGGTTGGTGTTCACGTTTTTATCGCCCACCACTTTTATGGCATTATTGACCTGAATGGTGCCGTGGTCGGTCGTTACAATCACCTTGTAACCGCGGTGGGCAATGGCTTTGAACAAATCGTACGTGGCCGAGTGGCGGAACCACGACAGCGTGAGCGAGCGGTATGCTTTTTCGTCGTTGGCAAGTTCGCGCATCATCTTGCTTTCGGTGCGAGCGTGCGAGAGCATATCAATGAAATTCAGCACCACCACGTTCAGGTCGTTGTTTTCCATGCGGGGCAGTTGGTCAATTACTTTTTGGCAGTAACTGCTCTCGAAAACTTTGTTGAATGAAAAGGTGTATTTCTTTCGGAAACGGTCAAACTGCGTCTGCAACAGCGCTTCCTCGTGGATATTTTTCCCTTCTTCGTCCTCTTCTTCCACCCAAAGTTCCGGGAACATCTGCTGAATTTGCAAGGGCATCAAACCCGAGAAAATCGCGTTTCGGGCGTACTGCGTGGCGGTTGGTAGGATACTGCAATAGGTTTCTTCTTCGGTAAAAGTGAAAAATTCGCTCAACACCTCGCGGATTATCAGCCATTGGTCGTAGCGGAAATTATCCACCACCACCAAAAATACTTTTTCGCCCTCGTCAAGCAAAGGGAAAACCTTGTTTTTCATCAATTCAGGACTTATCATCGGTCGATTTTCCGGATCGGCCATCCAGTCCATATAGTTCTTTTTGATAAATTTATTGAACGTGCTGTTTGCCTCGTCCTTTTGCATCCGAAGCATTTCGTCCATATTATTATCGGCGTCGGCAAGTTCCAATTCCCAAAAAACCAGCTTTTTATACACTTCCACCCAATCCGTCCACGTCAGACTGTCCGAAATCTGCATCCCGATATTCCGAAATTCCTGCTGATACGTGCTTGTGGTGTGTTCGGTTACAATTTCGCGCTTGTGGATATTCTTTTTCAGCGTCAGCAAAATTTGGCTCGGATTGACCGGTTTGGTCAGGTAATCGGCAATTTTATTCCCTATCGCCATATTCATAATGTCCTCTTCCTCGCTTTTGGTAATCATCACCAGCGGAACGTTCGGGTCAATGGCTTTGATTTGCGTGAGCGTTTCCAGCCCGCTCAATCCCGGCATATTTTCATCCAGAAAAATAATGTCAAAACTCTCTTTCTGAACAAGGTCAATGGCGTCTTTCCCGTTGGTAACGGTAGATACATCGTAGCCTTTCTCTTCCAGAAAAATCACATACGGACGCAACAGGTCCATTTCGTCGTCAGCCCAAAGTATTCGGTTCATATATATTTATTTACGATTTTTGATTTTGATTTACGATTGGTTGGAATGGCAAATTGCGTTTTTAATCCGCATTTTGCGTATTAGTACTCAATTCCATTAAATGTGTGAGTACAGCAATTGCAATAGTGTTCTAAATCAGTTGGTTTTAAATCTGGATTTGATAATTGTAAAATTCCTTTATCATCAACATACATTCCTGAAAAATAAGTTGTTTCTCCAACTCTAACAAAGTCTTCTTTATCATTGATATCCAAAGATACTAAATAAAAAATTGGATCTGTTTTGTCTAATCTTGATTTTGCTTCATTAAACACTTCATCCCATTCAGAACCTACTTCTGACAACAAAAATCTAAAAAGTGGCGTGTAATCCAATCCTCGTTCCTTCTTACCGTGCATTGTTCCTTTAATCTGCTCTGCCGTATCTTTCTTTTTGTGTCGAGAGTATTTAAAGTCTCCTCCAAAATCGTGTCGTACATTTCGTGCTTTGGTGTTGACTTTTCTGTAAAGTGGTTTTTTAGTACTATTTCTATTCATATCGATTTACAGCTGTGCTTTTTCGATTTTTAAGCAAAATGATTTTCAATAATAAATAATTTCTATCCCAATCGTAAATCAATAAATCTTCAATTATTTAAGGTAATATTCCCTCATAAACTCAAAATACACATCCAGCGCGTTGTTATGAAGCATCGTGTTCAGGTTATCGCGTGTGGTAACCAGGTTTCGTTTATTCATTCCCGAAGTTGCCTGAACGATTGACGGATCACGAAGCATCCGCAGGAAGTACGATTTTGCCACGTTTGCATCGCCAAACGTACTCACAAAGATAATACTTTCCCGCCCAAATTCTTCCAGCGTAACCTTCAAATTCATCGTGGCGTAATTCGCAGAATTGTACTCATCCAACGCTTTTTTCACTTGTGCGAAATCAAATCGTCCGCCACGCGGAATATAAAATGCCACGTAATGCGGTGCGTTGGCGTTGAAAGCGTACAGATTTTTGAACAGTTCAGCCTGATTTCCCAGTGTGCTTGGTTGCGCACCGATGATATTCGATGTTTCAGGTTTCAAGTTTCGAGTTTCAAGTTCGGAGTTTTGAGTTGAAGGTTTTATATTTTCAACAGGTTTTGAAATCTCCGTTTTATTTTGCGTTTCCGTGGGTTTT
>CAZCIU010000016.1:43172-46122 GCA_964498765.1 uncultured Paludibacter sp.
GGTTTTGAAACTTCCGGTTCTGATTTTTGCGGTTCGGTTTTTACTTCTGTTTTTGTTTCAGTCGGTTTTGCTTGTGCTACTGCTTCTTTTGGTTGCTCTTTTGCAGGCTCAACTTTTTGCTGTGTATTTTGACTTGTCGGAATAGAAATATTCTTATTCTGTGAAATTTCTTTCGGCGTTTCCTTTATTGGTTCGCTAATATTTTGTGTAACAACATTTTCTTGCTCTGCAATTTCGTCTGTGTTTGTTTTCGTTTGCACCAATTTCGTCCCATCAATAATTTCCACCGTAGTCGATTTTTTCTCGGGTTTCGGGGCTTCATTGGCGGTCAGCAAAGCCGTTGGAACGTCCTTGCTCAACACATCCTGATTAAATGCCAGGTAATCATCCAGCGTGAAAACCGTGCGTAATTTTCCGAAATTATCTTCCGAAATAATCACCTGTTCCACGTTCATATCTGCCATTTGCTCAACGAGTTCCAAATCCGTTGCCAGCGTGTTTTGATACCAAATACCTTCGTTGTACGATGCTAAATTCATCACCGAAAGTGCCCGCCGATTGCCATCCACCTGCGTGAGTTGGAAACCGAAATCCTTAATCATAAACCGCGAGAAATTAAAAATCGCCAGGTTGTACTGCAACTTGTTAATCGCCTCATTATCGGCATCTGTAATCAGCATTACGCGGTGCGGTGCAAATTTTAGTTCCGAAAAACTCTGTGCTTCTTTCTCTTCGGGCGTCAAATTTTCCTGCTCACGCTTGGTCAGCAACGAGCCGAAAGTTTTCCCCTGTTGGGCAATATTCCCCTGCTTCAAAAGTGCCAAAATGTCCTTGGACATCGCACCGATACTGCTTTCGGGATAATTTTCCACCAGCTCGTTCAGCGATTTTTCAAACTTCTCGGAACCTTCGGTTTTCCCGATGCTCAACGTATTCAAAAACTCAAATTGCGGTAGCAAAGTCGAGAGCGGAAACTTCCGTTTTATCTCTTCCGTGTTGGCAAAAACGGTCTTGTAATCGCTGTGCGTGAACGCCGTGTAGGTTTTTCCGTAAATAAAATCCTGCTCTTCAAACATCCGTTGCTGATTGCGGATAAAATCCGGATCGGCAAGCATTTCGGCGTATTTGCTGTCGGCGTGCTGTGCCAAAATCTCGTTGCGGAACTGATTGGCGAGCGTCGGATTATTTTCTTTGGAAGCCAAAAGGAAGCGATGATACAGCGTTTCCAGAATGCGGTCGTCCGTACCAAATCGTTTTTGAAAATCATCAAAAGTCTTGTAAGCCAGCGGATAATCTTCAATTTTATCTTTGTAAACAAATGCCATATTGTACAGTCCGGTGGCTATTTGCTCGTTGGATTTTTCTTTTTGAGCCTGTGTAAACGGAATTTGAGCCAGGTAATAATCCACGCTTTTCTTGTCGGAAGTTTGAGTAAATGAAGGCACGTTCGGGTCAGAAATAGAAGTGCTGTCGTTGCTCGCCATTGCCGTGCTGTCCGACATTTCAGCCGTTTCATTTTCTGCAAAAAGCGAAGCCGATTTATTCGCACGTCGCCAGTTATCCTCCAATTTCCGGTTTCCCCATCGGCGGCGAAACTCGTTTTTTCCGTTGTTTACATTCATTGGGTTGTAAAAATACCAGTCGCCCGCACCCGCGCCAATCGGTTGCATCGGCATTGCAAAGTCATCCTCAATTTGATTTTGAGCCATCAACTTGCTCTCTTCCTCGGCTTTTTCATCCTCTTTTATTTTGTCAATCACCCTGTTGATGGCAAGCAGACGCTCTTTTTCGGGCATCAGCGCCAAGGCCTGCAAACTATCCTGCAAATGGACAATTTCGTACTCTTTTACCAATTCACCAAGCACTTCTGCACGATGGCTAATCCGCTCAAAACCATCGTATTCGTTGGTGTAAATCTTGGATGCTTCGTCGTAAAACGGATGCGCTTTCACGTAATCCCGTTTTTTGTAGTACAAATCGCCCATCGTAACCAGCGGAACGCCCTTTTCAACGCCGTTTCGGGTGCTTTTTTCAATGGCAATATTGTAATAATCAATGGCCTTGGTGCTGTCTTTTTCATTGAGAAAAATATTACCCAGCGCCGTATAAATTTGGTCTAAATAATCCTTGTTGTTGCGGTTTCGAGCCATCCTTTTCAGCTCACTTTCAATGCTTGCCGTGTTTTTCGAGAGCAGTTGCGCCCGATTGATACGCGCATTGAAATCCATCTCGTAGGGCGGTGTAGAGCTGATTACACTCGAATAATTTTCCACAGCACCCTGCTTGTCGCTGGTTCGTTCCAGCAGTTGCGCCATCACGTAATGAAAACGGGCACGCTGTTTCTTGTTTTTCTCACTCTCAATCGCCGATTTCAGGTAAGGAATAGCCTGCCGATATTCTTTTTGCTTAATCAGCAAGTCAGCCCAGGCGGAATTGTAAAGCCCGGAAATTTCAGGAGTAATTTGTTCTTTTTTTATTTTTTTGATAACATCTTCCGCTTCGTAAAGCCAGTCGAGTTCGCTATAAGCACGTGCCATCCAAAGTTGCGCTTCCGTTACCACATCGGGCGTGGAAGCGTAAAATCGGGTAATGTAGGAAAATGTGCCCACCGAACCCAGAAAATCGCCCTTGTGAAATTCGGCTTTTCCGAGTTGAAGCCAGGCTTTTTTTAGCTCGGGATTGTATTCGTTTTGATTGTACCAGGCCTGATATTTCGGGTCGCGCATTTTTTTGTAATCGCGCTCGGGTTTTTTCTTAATGGAATGCAGTTTTATCGCTTTGCGGTTTTTCTCAATCACCCTATCCATATTTCCGCTCGCGCTCGTGGCGTTGGCGTGATTGCTGATCGGAAACATGTGAATGATCTCGGAATAGTCGTCTTTGTTCGCTTTCGCAATGTTTTCCATCCCTTCCTTGTAGCTCACATTTCCGTTGAAGGCAATGTTGTACT
>CAZCIU010000017.1:0-45488 GCA_964498765.1 uncultured Paludibacter sp.
AAAATCAGCTGCAAACACGCAAAATGAGTTTTATGTTCGACAGCCTGAAAAGTTTTGTAGAGCAAATCGGCGTGGTTATCATCATTATCCTTACGGCATACCTTGTTCTAAGCGGTCAGATGACCATCGGAGCCATAATGTTTCACATTATGCTTTTCAATAACGTAACCGCGCCTATCCGCCAACTGCACCGCATTTACGACGATATGAACGATGCGTTGATTTATTCCGAGAGTTTTTTCAATATTCTGGAAGCCGACCACGAAATCGAAAAAAGCGGCAAATACATTCCCGAAAATCTGTTTGGCAAATTGGAACTGAAAAACGTGAGTTTCACTTATCCCAATGGCAATCAGGCACTTCAAAATGTAAGTTTCACCGTTCAGCCCAATAAAATTACGGCACTCGTGGGATTGAGCGGTGCCGGAAAAAGCACGGTGGTCAATTTGTTGGATAAATTTTACGAACCTACCGCCGGACAAATTTTTATCGACGGCGTGGATATTCAGGATTATGACACCGATTTTCTACGCGAACACATCGGCTTGGTCTTGCAGAAAAACCACATTTTCAAAGGTTCCATCGCCGAAAATATTCTCTACGGAAATATCGACGCCACCATGGACGACGTGATAGATGCCGCCAAAAAAGCCTATATCCACGAGCAGATTTTGGAACTGCCCAACGGCTACAACTCCGAAGCAGCACAACTTTCGGGCGGTCAGCAGCAGCGTATCGCTATTGCACGGATGTTCATCAAAAATCCACCGATTATTTTCCTGGACGAGCCTACCGCCAACCTGGATGCTATTGCCACCGAGCAAGTCAAGAAAAGTTTAGACGCCATCAAAATAAATCGCACGGTAATTATTATTTCGCACAGTATTTCACAAATTATTGATGCCGAGCATATTGTAGTATTGGAAAAAGGGAAATTGGTAGAAGACGGCACGCACGACGATTTGCTGAAACAAAAAGGCGAATATTACAACATCTTCAACGCGATGGCAAATAGTCTGAATATCGAGAAAATCAAAGATTCGCTGGAAGAGTAAATTTTTATAATACTTTAAACGAGTTTTATTGTATTTGAAACGCCTATTCAACATAGCAAAACTATTTTTATGCGATAATTTTAGATGAATGAAAAATCGAAAAAAAATACTCGTTTGTCCGCTGAATTGGGGCCTTGGTCACGCAACGCGCTGTGTGCCGATTATCCGAAGATTGGTGGATGAAGGACACGAAATAGTGCTTGCTGCCGATGGGTTTCCACTGAATTTTTTACAACAAGAATTTCCACAACTGCGTACCATTCAAAGCCATTCTTACCCGATAAAATATTCGAAAGGCAATTCGCTCGTGTGGGTGATGTTGCCATTTATTCCCAAATTTTTCAATGGAATAGCCAAAGAACATCGCTGGCTGAAAAAACTGCTAAAAACTGAGCATTTCGACCAAGTCATTTCTGACAATCGCTTTGGGCTTTGGAACAAAAACACGCACACCACTTACATCACGCACCAAGTGATGATAAAAATGCCACGCAATCTGAAGTGGTTTGAACCGATAACCTACAAAATCCATCGCCAATTTATCGACCGCTTTGACGAATGCTTGATACCCGATTACGAATCGGGCGGCGGACTTTCAGGCGATTTATCGCACAAATATCCCGTACCACCGAATGCAAAATTCATTGGAATGCTTAGTCGTTTTGATAAGTTTACGGATATTGCTGCCGATGAAACCTACGACACGATGGTGATTTTGTCAGGCGTAGAACCGCAACGCAGTATTTTTGAGAAAAAAATGATTGAGAAATACAAAAATTCTGCAGAAAAAACCATTATCGTACAAGGAAAACCGGCACAGGAAGTTCAGATTGAAAAAATCGGACAGGTCGATTTAATCTCACACATGAACGATGAGCAGTTTGCCGCCATTCTCAAAGGTTGCCGCACAATCGTCTGCAGAGCAGGTTACAGTACCGTGATGGATTTGGAAACACTTCAAGTTTTAAAAAAAGCACAATTTTATCCCACTCCGGGGCAGACAGAACAGGAATATTTGGCTGTATTTTTGTCGTCAAAGTAGCAAATAAACGAATTTTGACGAACGATATGAATTTTCATCAGAAGAAAATTTGTAAAAACATCAGACAATTATGAATGGTTCTAATGAAAAGAAAAAAAGAGTTTTGTTAACCGGTGCTTCCGGTACAGTTGGAAGTGAAGTTTTACATCAATTAATCGACAGAGATGATGTTCAATTAACCGTTTTTGATGTAAAAACGCCCAAATCAGAAAAATTATTTCAACCTTTTCTCTCCAAAGCTGAATTTATTTACGGCGATATTACCAACGAAGTAGATGTAGTTTCCATTGCTAAAAATAAAGATGTGGTCATTCATCTTGCCGCGATAATTCCGCCTTTGGCTGATGACAAGCCCGATTTAGCATATAAAGTTAACGTGAAAGGAACTGAAAATCTGCTTTTGGCACTTCAGGTTCATTCGCCCAAGGCATTTTTTATGTATAGTTCATCGGTTTCGGTGTATGGCGACCGGGTAGAAAATCCCAATATTTTTGTGGGCGATCCTCTTGTGCCAAGTGTGGGCGATGAATACGCCAAAACGAAGCTGGCTTGCGAAGAAATGTTGCAAAAATCCCCGATGAAATGGACAATTTTCCGATTGGGTGCGATAATGAAAAATCACAAAATATCCAAACTAATGTTTCACATGCCACTCGCCACGACGATGGAAATTTGCACGCCGGAAGATACTGCACGGGCTTTTGTGAATGGAATTGGAAAGCAAAATGAGCTGGAAGGAAAAATTTTTAATCTGGGTGGTGGAAAACAAAGCACCACATCCTACGAAAATTTCCTGCAGCGTTCCTTTAATCTTTATGGTCTGGGAAAATTGAATTTTGCTCCTAACACCTTTGCTACGCAAAATTTCCACTGCGGATATTACGCCGACGGCGATAAACTGGAAAATATTCTGCTTTTCAGACGCGATGATTTGGAAAGCTATTTTGAGAAAACGAAGCAAGATATTTCGCCTTTTATTAAGTTTTTCGCCAGCATTTTCAAATATCCGGTAAAGAAATATTTACAATCAAAATCGGAACCGTTGCAAGCTCTCAAAGAAAACGACACGGAATTTATTGAACGATTTTTTGGAGAAAAACCAAAATCTTAAACAAAAAAACTGCCGAAGTTGAAATCAACTTCGGCAGTTTTTTATTTGCAAATGAGCAAGTTAGACTTTTGCAAGTGCTTGATCAATATCTGCAATGATGTCTTCTACATCCTCAATTCCCACAGAAATTCGGATTAGTTCAGGCTGCACACCAGCTTCAAATAACTGCTCATCGGTCATCTGACGGTGCGTAGTGCTTGCCGGATGAAGTACGCACGAGCGAGCATCTGCCACGTGAGTTACGATTGCAATGAAATTCAACTCGTTGATAAACTGCTTGCAAAGTTCTTTTCCGCCTTTCAAACCAAAAGAAATTACGCCGCACGTGCCGTTTGGAAGGTATTTTTGAGCTAAATCGTAATATTTATTGCTCTTCAATCCCGGGAAACTTACCCAAGCAACTTTGTCGTTTTTCTCCAAAAATTCAGCTACTTTCTGTGCATTTTCGGTATGTTTTGCCATTCTTAATGCCAAAGTTTCCAAACCAATATTGGTCAAAAATGCATTTTGTGGCGATTGGATTGAGCCCAAATCACGCATCAACTGTACGGTAGCTTTGGTGATAAACGCCCCTTTTCCAAAAGTTTCGGAATAAACTACGCCGTGATACGAATTGTCGGGTGTAGTTAGTCCGGGGAATTTTTCGGCAGATTTTTCCCAGTCAAAATTTCCGCTATCCACGATGCAACCGCCAACAGCCGTAGCGTGTCCATCCATGTATTTTGTAGTAGAATGAACCACGATATCCGCTCCCCATTCAAACGGGCGACAGTTAATCGGCGTTGCAAACGTATTATCCACAATAAGCGGAATACCATTTGCATGTGCTACTCGGGCAAATTTTTCAATATCCAAAACCGACAAAGCAGGATTTGCAAGGGTTTCGCCAAAAAGTAATTTTGTGTTTGGTTGAATAGCTTTGGCCAATTCTTCTTCGCTCGCATCGGGATCAACGAATGTCACATCAATACCCATTCGTTTTAGCGTGATAGCAAAAAGATTATAGGTTCCTCCGTAAATTGTCGACGAACTCACAAAGTGGTCGCCCGCTTCACAAAGATTGAAAATGGCGAAAAAGTTAGCTGCCTGACCGGAAGAAGTGAGCATTCCTGCCACTCCACCTTCTAATTCAGTAATTTTCGCAGCTACATTATCATTAGTCGGATTTTGAAGTCGCGTGTAAAAATAACCTGCCGCTTTCAAATCAAACAAATCGCCCATTTCCTCAATGGTGTTGTATTTGAATGTGGTTGACTGATAAATGGGCAGTACGCGCGGTTCCCCTTTTTGTGGTTTCCAACCGCCTTGTACGCAAATAGTTCCTGTTTTTAGTTTGTTTTCTGACATTATCTATTGTTTTTTATTCACTAATTCTTTTATCTAAATTTCATTTCGCTCACTCTTTAATCTCCAATCTCTACTCTTTTTTACAGTGGATATTCCTCAAAAGCGTAAAGCAGTGTAGAAAGATACCTTTCGCCTGTATCCGGTAATACCGCTACGATAACTTTGTCTTTATTTTCTGGTAAAAGTGCCAGTTTAGTTGCTGCAAATAAAACTGCTCCGGAAGAAATTCCAACCAAAAGGCCTTCTTGCTGAGCTACTTGTCTTGAAGTTAGGATAGCCTCATCGTTTGTAATTTGAATAATCTGATCCACGATATTTCCATCGAAAACTTTTGGAACAAATCCGGCTCCGATACCTTGAATTTTATGAGGTCCGGGATTGCCTCCGGATAAAACCGGAGAATCAGTAGGTTCAACTGCCACAACTTTTACATTCGGATTGTATTTTTTCAATGTTCTTCCTGCTCCGGTAACCGTACCACCAGTTCCCACTCCGGCAACCAAAATATCGATTTTCCCATCGGTATCTCTCCAAATTTCTTCGCCGGTTGTACGAGAATGAACTTCAGGATTAGCTCCATTTTCAAATTGCTGTGGAATAAACACATTTCCTCTTTCAGCGGCGAGTTCGTTGGCTTTACCAATCGCACCTTTCATTCCATCTGCTCCAGGTGTCAAAACGATATTCGCACCCAAAGCTTTCAAAAGGTTTCTGCGTTCCACACTCATCGTTTCCGGCATTGTTAAAGTCAATTTATAACCTTTGGTAGCTGCTACCATCGCTAAACCAATGCCTGTATTTCCACTTGTTGGCTCTACAATTTCAACTCCGGCTTTCAAAATGCCGCTTTTTTCTGCTGCTTCAATCATTGCAAATGCAATTCGATCCTTCACCGAACTTGCAGGGTTGAATGATTCCAGTTTCACAATCACATTGGTATTCAAGCCTTTTTGTGATGAGTAATTATTTAATTGCAATAAAGGAGTATTGCCAATCAGGTCTGTAATTTTTTGAGCTATTTTTGCCATAATTCAATTCTTTATAATATTTCTTGCAAAATTACAGCGTACAAGGACTTATTACAATAACCATGTCAAGGGATTTTTATACCACAAACATGGGATATTTATGTTATTAAGGTAAAAAAGAAAGATTTAACTGGATTTCAAGCCATTTAAGAAATCAGAAATTTTCATTCGTTTTTTTCCCGGTGCTTGAATTTCATTGAGGTGTAAAAATCCATTTTTCGATGCTATTTTAGCAGATTTTTTGCCATCTGTGATAATAGTTCCGGGCGTAAAATTATGATTTTCTAATTCAGGAGTAGTATCGAAGATTTTAATATTCAGTTTTTCAGAAAGTTGTGGAAACTGAACTTCTGCCCAAGCCGCCGGATAAGGTGATAGACCCCGAACGAAATTTTGCGCTTCTACTACACTCATATCAAATTTTAGTTCACAGTCTTCTTTGAAAATTTTTGGAGCGTGCTTTAACACTAAATTTTCAGTAATAAATTCGTCCTGCGAAATCGCTTTAATTTTATCTTCAAGCAACAAATCAACCGTTTCGGTAACCATTCCGGCACCTAAAACCATCAGTTTGTCGTGAATTGTTCCAGCATTATCTGAATTAGTGATTTCAATCTTTTTCTGAAGAATTATCTTTCCAGTATCTATTTCGTGTTTTAAGAAGAAAGTCGTAGCACCAGTTTCTTTTTCTCCGTTTATTATTGCCCAATTAATCGGTGCTGCTCCGCGATATTGCGGAAGTAAAGATGCGTGCAAATTAAAAGTTCCGTATTCTGGCATACTCCAAACTACTTCCGGAAGCATTCTGAATGCCACCACAATTTGCAAATCTGCTCTCAAATCTTTCAGTTCAGCAATGAATGCCTCATCCTTCAGTTTTTCAGGTTGCAGAATGGTCAGATTTTTAGAAATAGCGTATTCTTTTACGGCAGAAAACTGAATTTTATGTCCACGTCCTGAAGGTTTATCGGGCATCGTTATCACTCCCACAACGTTATATCCACCTTCAACAAGTGCTTTCAAACTTTCCACCGCGAATTCCGGTGTACCCATAAATATAATTCTAAAATCTTCTTTTCTCATTTTCTGGCTTATTATTGAATGTGCAAAGTTAGTTATTTTTCCAACTTATTTAAAACACAAAACCCACCAAAAGGTGGGTTTTGTAAAAAATCAAATTTTATAAATTATTTATTATAAAAGAAAACACAAGTTCTGTATGGGCGGTATTTTGCAATTTTGTCATTAGGATTATATTTTCCTTTTCCATTTGCAATAATTCTATCTGATTCAATTCCATGAGTTCCAACTAGTTCAGCTTTTACTACATCTGCACGACGTTGGCTTAAATCCATGTTGTACTCATCTGTACCCATATTATCTGTAAATCCGCGAACTTCAACTACTAGAGTAGGATCAGCTTTAAGTTTACCAGCTGCAATTTGAATAGCTTTGTGGGCTTCTGCATCCAGATTTGTTTTGTCAAAATCAAAATAAACAAATGCAGATTCGTCAAATACTTCACCATCGTAATTTTTAATTGTTCTTCCCCAGAAGTCAACTTGATTACCAGCTGGAGTATTTGGCTCTTGGTCACGGCTGTTTGCAACTCCGTCGTTGTCATCATCCGGTCCGTCAATATCCAGGTAATTTTCCAATTTTTGCAATCTTCCATCCAAGTCGTTAAGTCTGTCTGTAGGATCTGCTGGAATAACCAATCCATCGATTTGTCTTTGAAGATTGTCAATTTCATCCATAGTAACTAAACCAGCATATTGTGCCATGTTGATGTTACGAGTATGGTGTTTTTTGTTAGCATTGAATTTATAACGAAGTTGAAGTGTAGCCATTTCCACTGCGTCATTTGCATTTGGACGATAACGACCATCAATATCATCAACAAAATATCCTCTAAACTGACCTTTTAAACCCAAAGCAAGCGCTTTAGACACATTGTACTCAAACAATAAATGTAGAGGAACAAACATTGCTCTACCATCCGGATTAGAGTAATCAAAATCCGCATACTGAACTCCTTGTGCTCCTGTCACATACTGATAGCGTTGTCCTTCAGGAAGGTTTTTTCCATTGATAGTAGTGTAATTTACATCATGGAATGAAACTCCTAAACCAGCACCAGCCCAAATTCCCCATTTTGTTGTGGTTTTAGGGAAAAATATTTTCAAAGGATTAACAGAACCAAACAAACTTACATTATGCATTGTGGTTTCAAATGAGTAAGTTCCTTGAGGGTGAGCTGCAGAAAGTGGTAAATAGAAATAGTCCAAACCAAGGCTCCAAGCTGGAGAAGGAGTGTATTCTAAAACACCGCCAACTGTAAAATTCAAATCTGAAGTAGCCCAAACAGTGCGTCCGTAATCTTGTTTAACGTCACCATCAAAACGGTTTACTCCACCTTCAATAGCAATCGACCATTTCGACCAATCGCCATATTGAGCAAAAGCTCCAAAAGTCATCATCAGACTAAGGATAAGTACAAAGGTTTTTTTCATAATTATTTATTTTTTAAAATGATTTCAATATCTTTCAATTAGCAAATATAATACATTTTTTAAACTTTATTTATTCAAATGTATTTTTTTTCTAAATTTTCTAATTTTTATTTCAAATTTCGCTGAAAATGGTTCGATTTTGAAATGATTTCTACCGTGTAATTGTAATTTCCACTTTCTTAGTAGCGTCCATCGTTTGGTTTCTTATCTCAACTTGCTCCACCACTTTTCCAGCTAATTCTCTGAAAGCAAGCCCAAGGATTGAATTATCATTTACAGCAATTGGTTTGCCTTCATCTCCACCTTCACGAATGGATTGAACTATCGGAATTTGGCCTAAAAGTGGAATTTTTAACTCTTCAGCCAGATTTTTCCCGCCGTCTTTTCCAAAAATATAATATTTATTTTCAGGCAATTCGGCCGGGGTGAACCAAGCCATATTTTCAATTAATCCCAAAACAGGCACATTCACTTTTTCGCCCATGAACATATTAATTCCTTTGCGTGCATCCGCCAAAGCAACATCTTGTGGTGTAGTTACGGCTATTGCACCGGTAATTCCCATGGTCTGAACCAAGGTAAGGTGAATATCACCAGTTCCCGGCGGTAAATCCATTACGAAAAAGTCCAGTTCTCCCCAATCTGCATCGGTTATCAGTTGTTTCAAAGCATTACTGGCCATGCTGCCACGCCAAACCAAAGCACTTTCTTGATTTACAAAAAATCCAATAGAAAGCAATTTTACTCCGTATTTTTCTACAGGAATTACAGCTTGTTTGCCACCTTGACGATCTTCTACGTAGGGTTGAACGTCTTCTACACCAAACATTTTTGGCACGGAAGGTCCGTGAATATCAGCATCCAGCAATCCAACTTTATATCCCAAAGCAGCTAATGAAATCGCTAAATTTGATGAAATAGTGGATTTTCCCACTCCACCTTTTCCGGAGAAAACGGCAATAATATTTTTCACATTAGGAAGAATTGAAACCGGCTTTTGCGGTTGCTGTTCTTTGAAATTAACGCCAATATTGCCTTTTATGTCAATATCTTCTGAAATATAGGTCAAAATTGCCTGCTCAGCAGCTTTCACTACAGATTTTGCAAATGGATCATTCGGTTTTTCAAAATAAAGCGAAAAACTCACTTTTTTTCCATCAATTCGGATGTTATCTTGCACCATTCCGGAAGTTACGATGTCTTTACCGGAACCCGGATATCTCACATGCTTAAGCGCATCAAGAATTAAATTTGGATATAAATTCATGCTAAAAACTTGAAATTAAAATAGTTTGATGTTTGATTTTGAGAATAGATAAATGCGCGGCAAACAGATTACTTTCTGAAAATAAAACTACTGCACACGTCTGTCGCGCTTGAAACTCCGGTAAGGATCCGGTTCAATATCAATATTTGGTTCAATTAGATATTTGTCTTTCAATGGTCTGAAACAAAGATACTTAATCGTAATTCCTCTTTCGAGCCATTGTTTTTCGTAGTAAGTCTTGATGTTGAGAACAGAATTCTCAAGATTTCCGGCGTAAATATCGTCATTTTTTTCGACAATAGGAAATTTATTTACATTTACCATCTCATTGGTGTAAGTAAACATGAAATTGCTATCTGTTTTCAAATGAATAACACTTGTCGGTTTTAGAAAGTTCAGATAAGAACGGATGAAATTTGTTGCTGTAAGTCGTTTGCTCGTTTTTTTCATCTGCGGATCCGGGAAAGTCAACCATATTTCACTCACTTCATTTTCTCCAAAAAAATGATGTATCATCTCAATATCCGTTCGAATAAAAGCTACATTTTTCAGTCCTAACTCCAATGCTTGTTTCGCTCCGGTCCAGATTCGAGCACCTTTTATATCTACTCCAATGTAATTTTTATCGGGAAATTTCTGAGCTAATTCTACCGTATATTCGCCTTTTCCACAACCTAATTCGAGTACTATCGGATTGCCATTTTGAAAAAAAACCTTGCTCCAATTTCCACGCATGTCGAAACCTTCGCCTGACAATAAAACCCTGGAAGGAACTTGAAAAACATGTGAAAATGTCTCTAATTCTGCAAACTTAGCAAGTTTATTTTTTCCCATTTTGAATATGAAAATTTTATTATTATTCTACTTTTTCTACCCGAACACCAACATCATTTATTCCGACAAGTACGGAATCACGCATACCATGACCGATTTTTAAATTATACAAGCCGCTATCGGGTAGCTGAATTTGCTGTTTGTAAAGCACAGGCATTTCTTTCAGTCCGCCGGCTCCTTTCCCCAGCCATTTTCCAAATTCATCGGCCAGATAAAACTCAATCGTATCTTTTCGTGCGATGCTGTCATTTACTGCTTTATTATCCAAGAAAAGCCATAAATTCTGATAAGGATAATTGCCGTAATGACGCACGTGAATCAGCACATTGTACTTTGAAATTGTGTCCTCCACATTTACATCAAAATTCAATAAACTATCCTTGTTCCAGCCAGAAGATGGCACAGTCTGGTACTTGAAATAAATCTCATTCCGATTGCATCCAAGCAGTATCAAAACGAGCATTGCGACAGTAAGCGACTTACTTATTTTCATTTCTGCGCGGTCTGTTATTTCTGGTTTGACTATTCGGATTATTATTTTTAGGCTTATTATTTCTTCTTCTCGGATTTTTTGCCTGCTGTTTTTGTCCATCAAAACGCGTCAAACTATCCTGCCCTACAACATTCTCATAGCCTACTTTTTTCACTTTTTTGGTATTCTCTTCCTCTACAATTTCTTCCAATCTCTCCGGTTTGTGGTTCTTTTTATTCATCCAAATCACGGCTTTCGCCCTATCGGCATGAATGGTTACCAGATTGGCAGGAATATGTTTATCAGTAGAATAAGTGATAAGTGCTTTGAAAATATCCGCTTTGAAATGGTAATAAGTTGCATCCACGGTTTCCAGTTCAATTTCGCGCGAAGGAAGTTCCTTGTGCGCTTCGATGTATTGATCAAGTTCGTAGTTCAGACAGCATTTCAATTTTCCGCAAAGTCCGGCCAGTTTCTGCGGATTGAGCGATAAGTCCTGATAACGAGCAGCACTTGTGGAAACAGTGCTGAAATTCGTCAACCATTTTGAGCAACAAAGTTCACGTCCGCAAGGTCCGATTCCTCCGATTCTACCGGCTTCCTGACGCGCTCCGATCTGCTTCATTTCGATACGAATGCGGAAAGTCTCTGCAAAAACCTTAATCAATTGACGGAAATCCACACGTTCATCAGCAATATAATAGAAAATTGCTTTGCTGCCATCTCCCTGATATTCCACATCGCCAATTTTCATATTCAGATTGAGACTTTCGGCTATTTGGCGCGATCTAATCATCGTTTCTTGCTCTTTGGATTTGGCTTCGTTGTATTTTTCCATATCCACATCGCGCACTTTTCGGTAGATTTTGCGTAGTTCGTATTTTCCCAGATCAATTCTGTTTTTCTTCATCTGAAGCGTCACCAGTTTTCCCACCAGCGTCACTTCACCAATATCGTGTCCAGGTGAAGCTTCCACGGCCACCATATCTCCTTTGAAAAGGTCGATTTTATAGGTGTTTTGAAAATAAGCTTTCCTCGTGTTTTTAAACTGCACTTCCACCAAATCCGATTCGGTAATCGTCTCCGGAAGATTGCTTAGCCAATCGTGTACGCTGAGTTTTTTATCTGAAGTATGGCTGCATCCGCTGCAAGAAATCCCGCAACTTCCGCCACTATATTGATTGTAATCCATTGTGTTTTAGTTTATTTATTAGCTTGTCAATATTCTAACAAGGGTATCGGTTTATCAAAAACCGATAATTATATATTGATTTTATCTTTTTAAGAGCATTATCATTTTGAGCACCAAATCAAAAAACACCATTTTTGCATTGGTATTTTGCTCAATTTGCCGCTCAGCCGTAGCCAATTCTGCCATTATATCTTCTACATTCCGTTCGTTGATAAATGGTGAGAAATTTTTAGAAAAATTGCTTTCGTAATCGGTCAAATAATTCAAATCGCTTTGATTCAGATTGTAAATATAATTTTCCCGAACCATTTTCTGTGAATAAATCAGAAATTTTTTCTGCCTTTCACGCCCCACATCGGCACTTGCCATTTCTTCCGACCATTTTTTCAAATCACGCAGCGAAGCATGATCTTTCCGATTACCAACCATCCAGGCTTTTCGCATCACAATGGTGAATCGATCATAATTCAGCTTCATTTCCGACGTATCATTCAGCAATTTACTTGCTCGCAAGAAACTTCCTTCGGCAATTCGAGCGGCGTTGTGAATTTGCGTTTCATCAGCTGTTGGGTTCTTTTGCTTCAATCCGGCAATAATTTCATTTTCCGACAAACGCGGAATTTTCAGATGTTGTGTTCGAGATAAAATGGTTGTCAGATTGGCATCGGGATTATTGGAAACAAGCAAGAACACGGTATTTGCTGGCGGTTCTTCCAGGATTTTAAGCACTTTATTGGCACAAGTTTCGTGCATCAATTCCGGATGCCAGATAATCATCACTTTGAATTCCGATTCGTAAGTTTTCAAACTCAGTTTTCTGAGAATTTCCGAACTTTCATTGGAATAAATCATACCTTGCTTGGCACCATCGCCAATAATTTCATACCAGTCCTGAAGTCCGAAATAAGGACTTTTCACAAAAGTTTCCCTGAATTTTGGCAGAAAATCATCGCAAATAACGGTATTGACTTTCGGAGGTTTTATGACCGGAAAAACAAAGTGCAAATCAGGGTGAGCTAGCTGCTGGTACTTGACGCAAGAAGGACAAACGCCACAAGCGTCGGTTTCCGTTCGATTTTTGCAGCAGATATATTGTGCATAAGATATAGCCAAAGCTAATTTTCCCACGCCTTCCGGTCCGTAGAGCATCTGAGCATGAGGAATCCGCTGCTCGCGAACGGAGCGGATAAATCGTTCTTTGATGGCTTGCTGGCCTATTATATCTTTAAACACAGGAATTTATCTTTTGTCCGGCAAAACTTGCCATATACACACATTATCTTGCAAAGTTAAGAGATTTACTAGTTTATTCCATATCAAAGCGGACTTTTTTTCAAAAAAAGAAATCCGATGCAGTTTCTTGCATCGGATTTCGGTGTATGAAATTAGTATGAAAAATTATTTTACTATAGTCAAGAAAGTTTGGTCTGCAAAGTATTTAGCAAATTCCAAGTCAGCAGCAGCTTTTTTGGCAATCGTGCGATCTTGCTGAATTGCACTGCGAAGCATATTATAAACAGCGTCGCGATCGTTGGTACGAGCAGCAAGGATAGCTCCAAGATATGCAGTCATTGCATTTGGATTTTTCACAGCAGCCAATGTAGCTCTAGCGCCGTTGTAGTCGTTGTTTAGAATTTGTACCAATGCGGCATTGTTTGAACTCACTTCACGAAGTGCGTTTTGTGCTTTTGCGTAATCGCCTTGGATGATGTAGCTTGTTCCTAAAGCTGCATTCAAATCACCAACTGTTCCGGCAGATTTCCCGAAGAAAGCCTGAGCGTCAGCCACTTGACCTTTACCTAATTTTACTAAACCAAGATTGTAATTTGCGTCAGCAGAAGCAGGATCCAAAGCAAGCGCTTTTTCGAATAATTTCTCAGCTCCGTTTACATCACCATCGTAGTATTGCATCAGGCCTAAGTTATTGTAACCACGTGCATCGTTTGGATAAATGTCGATGAATTTTTCGTAGATATTCGCTTGTTCTTTGTTTGTTGAAGCTAAAGTTCCTGCATAAAGCAATTCGTTAGCAGTCAATGAATTTGGATTGCTGCCCGAAAGGTTCATGATTTCAGTATCTGATTTTCCGGTTACATCTACAGTCATTTTCAGACGAGAACGACGCAATTGTGGAAGAATTTCATCAGCAATGGATTGGAAAGTTGTAGCAAGATTTTTGATTTCACGCTCGCGTTGTTCAGGATCTTGGTACATTGAAAGTACGCGAAGAATTAATTCTTTATCCTGAATATCAGAAGCTTCCATCATTTTTTGGAAACCATCCCAGTCTTCAGCGGTAAATTGGCTGTCAATCGTTACGTTTGCTTTCAGTTTTCTTAATTCTTTATTCAAATAGTCTGTAGTCACTTTTTGACGTCTTTCAGCCAAGTTTGTATTTAGCTCAAGCGCACCGTCAGGAGATGCATAACCCAACACTTCCAAGGAAGAAATTTCTTTGTTTTGTGCATCGCGAGCTTCTTTCACTTTTTCAGAGAATAGTTTCACATCGCCTTTGTTCAGCTCGCTGTTGCGAAGTTGTGCTTGCTGGATAAGGAAAAGAATGTCAGCATCCTGATTTTCTTGTGTAATGCGTTGGAAATTGTCCGGAGACAAAGCAGGCTGAATTTCTTTAGAAGAAGTAGAAGCCAATTGCGAAGTTGCAATCACTCCATCAGCTACTTTTACGCTTGGAAGTCTGTAAGTTTTTTTCTTTTGAACCACGTCAAAGTTCAGGAAAAGTTCAGATTTAGCCATTTCCGGTTTGTATTCGAAAACTGGGTTCATAGAGTAAGTTCCACCTGCTTTGTAAGCAATTGCTCTGTCGTTTCCAAGCACTTTTTCGCCCTGGAAAACAGCAGGTTGAGCTTTAGTTTCTTCATTTCCGTACTTCAAAACCGGAGTTACGGTCAGTACAGCATTTTTGTTAAAGTATTTTTCAGGAAATGTTCCCGTAACGGTTGCATTTACTTCCCCACCTTTCACTTCCAATGGATTTGGCGTAGTTTTGAAATAAGTTCCATCCAAAGCCGTTAAATTCTTGCTACATGATGTAAAAAGAACTGCTGCAGCCATTGCTGCTACGAATAAAATTTTCTTGCTCATAGTTTTTTTTTGAATAAATAAGCGATTATGTTTGTTATTTTGTTTTCTGACTGCAAAATTACACTTTTTAATTTTAATTTTAACTTTCTTTGCGGTGCATTTTAAGTTTTTTGATTAGGTGTAATGAATTTTTACAATTGAACAAAAATCAGCCGGTTCGGAGAACGAAGTTGGAAGATTATTGTTTCATAAAATAGAGCTTCACGAAATCGAAGTTAGCTCGATAAATCTTAATATACATGAAAAACAAAGTATATTTTCTTTACAGAATAATCCGAACGAGTTTTACATCGCGAAAGCTGCTCAATGCTTTAAAACTGCGGATTTCTTATTACCTCTCGTTCAGAGGATTTCTCACAAAATGGGATGTTTCGCCCATGTTTATTTCCATAGAACCAACCAATGTTTGCAATCTGAAATGCCCTGAATGTCCGGTTGGCATGCGTCAAACGCAACTGAAAGTAAAAAATATCGATCTGGATTTGACAAAAAAACTACTCGATGAACTGGCACCGAAACTGATGTACACAACGCTTTATTTTCAGGGCGAACCGCTACTCAACAGAAATTTCACCGAAATTGCGAAATATGCTCGCAGTAAAAATATTCTGACCGGAACTTCCACCAACGCTCAAGTTATAAATGATGAATTGGCCAAAAATATTGTACTTTCCGGACTTGACAGATTGATAATTTCCATGGATGGCACTACTCCGGAAACTTACGAATCATATCGTGTGGGTGGAAAACTGGAAAAAACCATCAACGCGATAAATCTGCTCAGCAAGTGGAAAAAAGAGTTGAAAACTCCTTCGCCATTTCTAGAAATTCAGTTTCTCGTACTGAAAACCAACGAACATCAACTGGATGACATGAAAAAGTTGGCCAAAGAATGGAAAGTAGATAAATTGACTTTCAAAACAGCTCAGTTGTATGATTTTGAAAATGGACATGATTTGCTCACCAGCATAGATAAATATGCACGATATGAACTTCGCGAAGATGGAAAATATCATATTAAATCGCCTTTACACAATCGCTGTAAACGCCTATGGAGCGGTGCTGTGATAAATTCCAAAGGAGATGTTTTACCTTGCTGTTTTGACAAAGACAGTAAATATATTTTCGGGAATATTAATAATCAGACTTTTGCGGAAAGCTGGAAAAGCAAGCAAACGTTTAGTTTCAGAAATGCCATTCTCAACGACAGAAAGCAATTCGAAATGTGCCGAAATTGTACGGAAAAATAGCGGATTACTCCACTTTTTTCAGCAAATACTCGATTACAGCATTCCAATTTTGGAATTTTTCACTTCCATTCTCGATTGAATTTGTCATCACTATTTATTGTATAAATTACTTTTACGTCTTAAACATATCGTTTATAATCAGCGATTTACTCTCTTATACAGAAAGTGTATCTTATTGATGTTATGTTTGTTATTATTTTATAGAACAAAATGATGTTTAGATTCGATTGGTGACCATCACTTCCATCTATTGCAATTTCGCACTCACTGCATCAGTTCGTGGGCTTGTCATTCCGTTTTTATATTTTACAGCTATCGAATAGTAATACATGGTGTTTTCTTGGGCTGAGGTATCTTCAAACTGGTCATTCGTTGGCGGAACCGTTTTCAGCAGGGCATCTGCTTCACCTTCTTTGGCACGGTAAATCAGCACCGATTCAATATCCTCATCAGTCATTGGTAATGTCCATTGAAGAATAACCCTTTTTTTTACTAGGAATAGCACTTAATTCTCCGGCAGCTAAAATAGCGTCTGTGGACGTATAGATGCCGAATGGAAGACTAAAGCTGCTTACATCCGTACTGTCGGCTCCAACGCTCCGTACGCGGTATATGTAATCCCGCCCGGGAAGTGCCAAAGAGTCGGTAAAACTGTTCGCATCTGTTTCAGTAACACCAATCATTTGTTCGGGTTCCTCCTTGTCTAAATACCTGGCTCTGCGGAATACCTGGTACGATGAGATATACGGGTTTTGTTCACCCACATCAGTCCAAACGAGCCAAATGTTTTTGCCTTCCAGTTGTCCGCTAAGGTTGGTCGGAGTAGGCAGTATGCCGCCGCTATATGCTGTGCTTACCCGCATGCTCATCGGAGACTCAGATTATGCGAAATATTGACAGATGCAACGGCATAGCTATATACTTCAGGCCTCTGCTGCATGGGTAAGGTATCCACATAGGTTACAATGGAATCAGTTGATAATACTATGCGCGGCAATTGTTCCAAAGGTGCCTGATAGCCGTTTGCCCTATAAACATAAGCACCCCTGATGTCGTGCCCTACCGGCCGAAACTTTAACGTAACCACATTGCCGTTGCGGATAAGTTCCAGATCTTGCGGTTCGACTGCGTTCGCTTTCTTGCCTTCGAGGACAGCCGGGAAACGGGCGCTCGGAATGCTGTTGCCCAATCCGTCGTTAAGCTTGATATAGTAGAAATAGCTTTTGGCAGGATTAATATCATATGAATCGAAATACTCCCTTACATTTGGCGATACAGTAGAAACAAGTTCATATTGGTCATTGTACAATTCAGACCGGTAAATTTCAATCAGGTTAATCCATGTTTTTGTATCATAATTCCATTTCAACATATTGCCTCCCTTATCAGGAATGGAGGTGACTTCAAAATAGGTTATCAGCCCCAGATCGGCATCTTTACTTACTAAATAGATATTAATCGTATCGGATGGATTGCCTAAATTACCCAAACCATCGTATGGCACGGCAAAATAGCTGTATGTCATGCCAAGCTCCGGGTTTTCGTCGCGTACAAAAGCTACCGGTTCATTTTTGTAGGCGGAAATGCCGGTTACATGTAAAATTTCCATAAAATCCTCCCGCAACAACGGGCTTCTGAAGAGTTTTATTCCCGCGATTTTACTAAAATCAGACACTCTGTAATTTATAATAACGTTGGTAGGATTTAGGATATAACTCACGGTATTCAATGTAATGTCATTTATTTTTGGTGGAAAGGTAACTGGCACCTCATAAGTGTCAAGGGCTTTGCCCGAGCTATGCACTTTGGTAACGTGGTATTTATAGGTTCCAGGAGTTTTGATGCCGTCATCAAACCAACCGCAACCAGCCATGTACTGGTATCGCTGACTTCCTGAATAGGCATATAGCGAATCGAGTGAATTGCCCGGCTTCTGGATGCATTTCCACACGAATACGATTTCAAAGGAATTTAACTTTGTAATGTTTGCGATAGCACGTGGCAGTTTCAACATCCGCGAATTACATTCGTTGAGACTTTCAGGGACTTTAAGACTGGCAATGGTTTCCCTTGTGCCATCGCCAGTCTCACGTTCTATAAGATAGCTAAATTTTTTGGGAAGTTCTTCTCCGCAAAATATGAAATTACCTTCCGGATATGCATGGCTGGTGTACTTTTGCGCCACGACAAGCTGAGTTCCCATAAGAAAGCATGCCAACAGGGCTGTTTTTGCCACATCGCTGACCAGGATGCTGAGCTGTTTCCACTTATTTAAATTGAATGTTTTCATCTGTTTATATTTTATTTTTAATATTATGGTCAGATGGAACACGCCATATAATCATTTCCTTGAGTGTCAATATTAGTCTGGCATGGCTGTTTCATAGTCTATTCTTGTTGTTCAAATTCACTAGGATTTTTCTTGTCTATTTCAGGTTGTTTATCAGGGCAATTTATACCTTTATCGTCTTTTACAGTCTTAATGTCAAAATCGAACCCACTATTCGTTCCGGCCTGAAGCTATACATCGGCACACCCAAGCGCGATGACACAAGCCTGCGCTTCAAAATCAAGTCGCAGCATCAATTCAAAATAGCTTTTTTCGGAGAAAGGTGTTCCTACCTGCATGCGTACATCACCTCTACCTAAAAGTGAACCGCTCAGCGATGCCACGCTTCCCAGGGACAGGCCAGCTCCTACGTCAATGTAAATGTACCCGCCCATGCCTAGTTTGAACTGGGTTCTGCCTCCTTCGTTGGATAGGTTGAAATAGGCATCGCCGCCTACCAATCCCAAAGCCCTGATATAGCCCGAGACTACAGTAAAGTCGAATCCTTTTTCAAAGTTAACTATTTCGCGGTTGAAAACTGCATAGAAACCAAGCAGTTTTTCAGTAGACTGCTTGTAACATTCATTCCTTACTCGCTTGTCAATGTAAGTATTGGTTACATTCCACAAGCGATCGGTAAGCGGATAATAGCCGCCCATAAAGCCGACATTATAGTTGCCGGAAAGGATTCCCATCGGAATAAAGGCGTAAAAACCGCCGGCCAGGTAGAATCCGTCTCTGTCAACGCAGGTTTCCACGGTTCCTCGGAAAATATTCATTCCGCCAAGCACGATAGGGGTTTTTACCACCAATGATCCTAATAATCGTCCGGTTTTGAAATCAAACACCTGTGTCATTTCGCCAAGTGGTGTTCCAATTTTATGCTCGCTTATATCAGCAATGACACCAGTTACTTCTGCTTTTGCTTCAGCATATTGAGTAGTCAAGTCATCCTTAACCTTTTCAACTTCCGCTTTTATTCTTGCAATATCTTCATTTTTCTCAAGCTGCCTGAATATTTCCTCTTTATTAACATCCACCTTAATGTTTGCGCTGGCTTTGGCTTCGACACCAACGGATTTTGAATCCGGTCCTACACCTGCACTTGCATTCAAGTTGGCTTCAGCCGTAACTGTAATAATATCGCCAATGACTTTGAACTCGGTAAATGAAGGTTGCAAATCGGATGCGGTTGATGGTGATGAGGAATTTGGAAGCATCCAGCCGGAGAACCTACAAACCGACCAATCAGTAGATGCGCCGGCATACATACCACCTTCAGTCAGGATGAGTTTATATCCGCTTGAAGTCGAGCCGGAAAGCTGTGTTGTATGCCCTTTTTGAACCTTTATGGCGTAAAATGGCGATGGAGAGTTAAAGCAGAAGAAATGTGCCGGCAGCGGAGTAAATGTAGGTGATGGTTCTTCACTGATAGCCCCGTCACTGATGGCAATAACTCTATTGTTTATTAAAATAGGGCTTTTCTTAACTTTAAAGTGTACCGGCCCGCCCGCGGCTACATCCAAATTATATATTGAATCGAACACAGGCGGTTTGTCCGGCTGATCCCACCTGGCTGTAATTCCTATATTGCCAAAACGCGGCGCACCAGTGTTTAACGGCCCTGACAGACTGATGTAATCGGGACCATTGTACATCGATTGCGGCGTAAACACCGCCAACGAGTTGCCCATCAGCTGTGCCGGGTTTTCCTGTTGCCGCATCTGGAAGATCATTTCGTTGTTGCTTATTATCTGAATATAGTCCACCTCAACCTTGTAGTTTCCAGTTCCTTTGCTGATGCCTAATCCGTTGAACTCGGGGAGCCAGGCGATGGCTTCGTTTCCTCGTCCGGCAATACTCATTACCCAGTGCGGTTTTTTGTCAACTCCTGCTTTCTGTTCGAAATTCAACTGAGGTTTAACTCCCGGTTTTAGCGATAATTTGAATTTACCACCTCCCATAGAGAGATCGCTGTATTGGATGGAATCCATGATAAACATGTCGGTACGTAGTACAAACTGTTTCACCGGCATATCCAATAGTTTGGTATGAAGAGAGGCATTGTTGCTGGTTATACCGCCTTCCTCAACGCTGAAACTCCAATCTTTTACAAGCAGTTCCCATTCTTCTAAATTTACTTTAATCGGGTCGGCGCCTTTATATGGATAAACCCGGTTGTCGTCCAAAATCACTCCCGGAATATGTACTTTTAGATTTTCGGGTTTGGCGTCTTTAATATGGGCTTGAATTAAGGCATCTAAATGGATTTTACCGCTATGGGCAATAAAACTATTCTTCGGATTGGCGGTAGCATCAAACCGGATAAGCTGAAACTTTATCGAATCGCTTTTGGAGTTACACAGGTAATACAATGGCGATTCTGAATTTTCAAGGATATTATACGGAGCATTTTCAGGAATGCTTATTCTGGTGCTCACTTCATTGATATAATCATCCAATTTATTGTAAATACTGGATGAGGCCTCTTCCTCTGTAAACGCCGAAGAAATTACATCAATTTCTGTGTTGAGTTTACCATCCTTGAGTGTGGCCAGGTTAAAATCAGCGCCGAATTTTTCAAAGCTTAAATAGCTGCTGGGGTAATTGAATGAATTATCCACAATTTTCATTTTCCCTGAAATCTGACCAACATTCTGTTTTTTTACAATGGCTAAAGGAATGCGTTGTACGGAGCCGCCAAAAACACTCACCGGTGCGGTCGGTGTCAGTTTGACATTGTATTTACCTAAAAGTGACAGCTTAAGTTCGTCAATGCCGCTCAGCGGAATAGTTTCCCTTTGAGCAATCCCGACCTTATTTCCGTCTTTCGTCTGGGTTAACTTAAACGGTATTTTTTCGATACGAATGGTTCTATTGACCCCTTTCAGCTTAAACCGGCTTACTGCCTGTGTCCAATGGACAATACCGGTTACATTCACAGTTGTTTCACTGGTTTTTTCAATTTTTTCAACAGTGAGCGGGAAACCATGCACTTTGTTTATCCATAATCAGGGAACCGTTTCAAGTTAAGCTCAATGAAATTGTCGGTGTTTTTTAGCGTTATGTCCTTATTGTCGCCCTCTACTGTATATTCGGCATCCAGCGAAGCATATACCCGCACTGTCTGACCGCTATTCAGAGGTATCCCCTTCAGCGCAAACGATCCATTCGCATCGGTATATGTGGTTACCAAACCTGCACTTTCTGAGACATTTGACGATGCCCCTGGGTTCGTGCTGCTGATGTCGATATATACTTTTGCACGTTTTGCCGGCGCCCCGTCAAGCCTCACTACTCCCCTTACCATTTGCCCGCGTTTCAGAACGACCTGATAGGATTGGATTTCTTTGCTTTCTTTGTTTGATATCCGGACCAGCTGAGGGATGTAGTTTTCATCATTCGGTCCATATACCTCAAAATCGTAGTTGTTTACCGAAACGTTTTCAAATTCAAAATAGGCGCTTCCATCCATTTTAGTATATTCAATCATATCGCCCATTTTAATTTTAGCATTCTCAATGCCAGTGAAAACTTTGTTATATTCACTATTCACATCAAATTTAATGCGGTGGCGCATTCGCTTAATCTCTATCTTGCCTAAATCAACTGTTCCAATTGTTGCTTTGTAAAAGACATACGTGCTGTCAAAATATCCCACATCTTTCGGCTTGATGTCCAACTTGGAGTTATCCAAAACCGGCACGTTTATATCGAAATTCCCGGTGCTATCGGTTTCGAAAAATTTCCCTTTGTCCACCTGCAGCCAAGCAGGAATTCCTTTAAGTCTATCATGAATATTGACAGCCATGCCTGATGTTGGAGCAACAAAGTTTTGTGCATGCTCCTTCGAAACGATTTGCCCGCTAACACTGCCCGAAGGCGATAAAAGAAGGGTTTTAATAAACTGCTCCCCTGTGAGCTTAAGAGAAACGGTTTGTCGTTGGCTAGAATAATAGCCATCTGCAATCCCATCTATCAATATATCTCTCCAAGAAGTCTCGCTTAAATTATTGGCAAAGATGCTTCCGGGATCTGACTTAAGTTCCACATATCCATACTTATCGGCATGTGCAGTAGATCTTATTGTATTTTCCCCATATTCACCCTTAACTATTTGATATAGAATACGCGCATTAAATCTTCCGTCACTTCCGGGTATCGGTTTTTTGGAAACATCATCACGCAATTGTACTAAAATGCGGCTTGGCAAAGCTTTGAGTTGGATTTCTGTTTTAAATTCAATAATTGGAGGATTGATCCAATGTCCAGGTTCCTCATTATAGTTGGTAATGCCAGTTAACGTCTTTTTACCTTCCGCAATATAAGCCAGATTTCCCTCAGTTTGAACCGTAGAGCCAGTAACAAAATATGTTTGCCGTGCATCCCAGCCAAAAACAAGCTTATTCATTGGACTATTAGTTTGGTCTTCTATCTTCATATTCGACCAAAGCTGTTCGTATTTTTCCCCTGTTCCGCTTTGGCTGTAATCAGGATTAATTAATTCTTCGTATTTGTATTTACCGTCGCCTTCGCCATAAGGAAGGTTATCGGGTTTATTGTCAATGTCCCTGAAGATGGTTAACCTTATTTTATCTTTAAGTACCCTGTCGCCGGTTTTAGCTGTAACTACTGCCTTAAACTCCCTTACGAAACAAGATACTGATTTGGGCAATTGTTCTTCTTGAAAAGGTTGGACGATGATTGTCTCTTTTGAGGGATAATAGTAATCCTTTGCGTTGCCGTCAACGCGAATGCGGAATACCCTCGACAGAGATACATTTTTGATTGGCTCCGGTATGTCTTCTTCATTTTGTGCTGTTGGTGCAGGGGAGGGGTTAGGTCCTCCTCTGACGCCGGTCTCATCGGGATAAACCATTGCCGTAGTTTTGCTCTGAGCTTGGGTGTTGGTAACCGGAGTTACTTCAAAAGCATGTTCAGCTTCGTTGAACGATACATTCGAGGTTGGGTTTATCGAACTTTGCGCCTGGGCAACTCCTTTCATTCCACCACCCTGTATTGGGTTAACCTTTGATCCCATATCCGCTCCGCCAAGATTATCAAATCCGCTTCCACCACCATGAGTTTGCCCTGCTGAAATTCCCGGATCTACCTGACCATCCCGCCCCCAATAGCTCGGATAAAGTGTTCCACGACCCAGGTTGCCTTTGCTGTTCAGGTTTATCACTTCTACTTCGAAGTTACCGTTATCATCGGTAATGCCCGTTGCCATCGTAACATATAAATCAGACATGCCTATGGCCTCGCCTCCATCAGGTTTGAAAACAGCATCACCGAATCCGGTACCATCAACATCTTGACCATACGTACTTTTTGCTGTATAAACACCTCCACGGCTTCCACCTGCAGATGACATTCCTAGGAGGTTGGCGCTTACTTCATTTCCCACTGAAAGATTATTACCTTTTACATAATCGGTAAATATCCTGAAGTGGGCATTGGGCATCGGGCGAAGCTTGTTGGGTTCAGAAGGCCAAGCATATACCAATGTACCGCGGATAAGTGATGTGGGCGGTTTCCGAGAAATTATATTGTATTCTTTCCGGACGGTGCGATAACTTAAATCGTCTGGAATAACGCCTATTCTGAACGGTTCTACCTGAGCGAAAAAGAGAGAATCAAACGTAACGCCGTAATCCAGGTCTTTGGAGTCCGGTGTCTTGCTTTTCACGTCGCCAAGCTGTTTGTCACTGTATTTGCCTAAGGTTTCGATTGCATTCTTGATCAGAGGTGCTTGAATTTCTACAGCAACTCCGTTTTTCTCTTGTTCTGCTATCCATTGTTTTACATCAGGAACAGCCAGGATGTGGTAGTTTTCATTAGCGAAGTCTGTTGCCAGCAGTCTTTCAAAAACTACACGGCTCGAATCGCCTCTGGCAAACAGTTCAGTTTTACCTACCGATACAAGCGTTATTTTAGAGCTTCCACCACTGCTTGAAATTGAATATACCGAAGTTCCTGCCTCAGCAAAATTATTTCCCCCCATCACATTTCCTAATTGAGAACCCGGATCCGTTACCTTTTGTAACTTGCCGGTTGAACCCGATTCTTTTGCTCCTGGTACATTTTTGAGATCGGTAGCGACTTGAACGCCTCCTCTACCAGAAAGCTGGTCTAAATTACCTGTCTCATTCAAACCAATATGGCTTACATCTCCACTGGATGGAGTTGGACTACCATCACCCAAAGGTATCAATGATTTAATATCTCCTTCAAATAAAGGAATATGGCTCTGCTTGTCTTTACGGAACAACACCACAGGCAATCCCTCTACGGCTTCGCTTTTCTTTTTCTGTTCCTCAAAATGACTTTTGAATGTTTCCGGGTTTTCGAGGTCGCCAAAATCAGGGTTTAATTTGGTCTTTGCCTGAAAATCATTATCTTTGTCCTGTCCTGTCCTTACAAAGACTTCCGGGCTGTTCAGTTGGTTACCTTCCATTGTTCAGCCCTTTCTTTTTGTCGGTTAAATACGCTTCGGCTTCAACTTCAATTTCAGCGTTTGACTTTTTACGCCCTTCTTTAATGTATTCCATTAATTCGGTACGGGAAAAGTACAGGCGTTTCCCCCGTTTCATCACGGGTAATTCGCTTTTTGAAACTTTGCTGTAAAGTGTGGGAACGGAAAGGCTCAAAAATTCAGCTGCTTGCTGAATGGTTAAAAGCTGTTCCGGGTGTTCGGTGGGTTCAACCCTCAATGGGCTGTGTTTAAGGTCAAGTATTAAATTTTCAATACTGCTTAACCTTGCTTCAATTACTTCAAATGGATTGTTCATTTTGTACAATTTTAAGTTTATTGCACAAAATTACGGCGGTCAAAAAGCAGGTAACTGGTTGTAACCGGTTACAATTGGTTACTATTTTTATTGATATTCAGCTTCATAAATTTTATTCAAAATTGCAACCTCATCAATTGCCCTTGCCTGTTTGTCAATAGGCAATAATTCAATAACACTTTTAATTAATTTAATCTTGTTTTTTAGTTTTATAGGTGTGCAAAGGTCAGGTTTAGCTTTTCTGTTTGCTGTACTTAAATAGTACGTAAATCTTTGGAATAGCTTTTCCCCTGAAGTATGCCCGTATTGTTTGGCAATTTCATTTCCGTTTTTCCTTGTTATTTGTAACCCTTCATAAACGTATTTCAAGGCTATCTGGCCAATCTTTAATTTTGGTTGTTGTTTCGTATCCTTTTGGGTTTTTGGTGGCTCAACGTGGCTTTGTTGCGGTTCTGCATTGCTGTTTTGTAGTTCCGCATTGTATTGCCGTGGTTCCTTTGGCAAGTCTAAAAAATTCAACGGCAAAGTAATTTTTTTGTGTCCCTGCTTCAACAACTCAACGGCTTCGGTAATATAATTTACCCGTACTGCTTTGGTTTCAAACGCTTCAAATTCGTTCTGTTCTGTTTCGGTAAAGTAGTTGAACAGTTCTTTTAATATCAGGTCCAAATCATCAAAGAAAAAGCCCAATCCGAAAAATGCTTCGCCTTTAGTCTTTGTCCTGTATTCAAGCTATTTGTTTTTGTGGTTGAAAATTACGGGTAAATCCTCATTTTCAAAGTTTTCTTTAAGTTCCAGTATTTCGGAAATGTTATAATTCCAAAGGGTTGGGCTTTCGTCCGGGTTACAAATGCTTAATTCATTCGCTTTGTCGTTTATTGGCTGTATGATATTTTCCTGAATAACCTTGTGTTTGTCCTTTATTTGCAACTGTATTTTATCGTATTCCAGTTTTTCAGCAAAGTTCTTATTTGGGTTCAGTTTTTGCCGTTCCTTATCCAGTAAATAAAGTTCGTTTATTTCCTTTTCGTACCGGTTGAAATTTTCAATGTTTGAATGTAAAAACTCAATGAAGTGGAACAGGTTTTTAATTTTCGGTGTTATCATTGTTGTTTGTGCTTTTAATGTTTACATTTCCAGTTTAATTTTGTCCGCTGCTTCCCGTTTTGCTTCATCAACAATATGACCGTAAATCTGTGTTGTTTTCAAGTTCCGGTGTCCTAACATCTTTGAAACTGTGTAAATAGTGGTTCCGTTGTAAAGTTGCAAGGTGGCAAATGTATGCCGGAAACAATGAAAGGTAATATCTTTTGTTATTCCGGCTGCTCCAATCCATTGAAACAGGTGTTTATTGTGGTATGCTGAATACTTCAACCCTTCAAACACTTTAGTGGTTGGTTCTTTAGGTTCGCCTAAAAGGTTGTATGCTTGTTCCGAAATGGGCAAATCCTCAACGCCTTTGGTTTTCTTTTGTGTGTAATTAAGGAAATACCCTTGCCCTTCAATGTGTTCAATTTCGCCCCAAACCATTTTTTCAATATCAGAAAACCGCAACCCTGTAAGGGCTGAAAACAAGGCTGCACGCTTCAATAAATCGTTGTTGCAAGGCGTTTTTACAAGTTTGTTAAGTTCCTCAATGGTTAAGTACTCCCGTCTTGTTTCAACTGTATCAATCGGTGTTATTTTGGCGTTCAGGTCGGTTTGTAATATGCCGTCTTTGTACGCTTGTTTCAATGCAGCTTTGACTTTTAGAAAATAAGAACCGGCTGAATTTTGTGAAAGGGTTGTTTTGTCGCTCCTGTTACTTTTGGTTGTAAGTAGGTATTCTTTGAAATCCTCGAAAAAACTTTCGTTCAGGTCTGCAAATTTCACTTTTCCTTTGGTAAAAGCTTCAAGGTGGTTGAGTGCTGAAATCTAGTTATCGTAATTACCGGCTTTTCGTTTTTTGGTTAATTTCCTGAAGTATTCAACAAAACATTGTTCGCCCTGTTCCTTTATTTTTAACTGTTCCTTTTCAAAGTCGGTGTAAATTTCAGGTTTATTCAAAATGTTATGCCGTTTTTGTCTAATGCTTTCGGCAATTTTCAGCGTTTCAGTATTGTGGTCTTTATCGAAAGGTGTTTTTGCTTTTTCAAAAATGTACAGTCCTAAAAACTCCCTTCGTGTGGGTTCGCCTGTTTCCGGGTGTGTAATTGCCGGGTAAAAATCCAAATAAAGGCTTTCACGTCCTTTGCTGATTTTCTTTTTCCTTAAGGTTACTTTTGTAGTCATTGTATTTATGATTAAGTTACTGAAGTTACTGAAGTTACTCTTTGATCAAAACTTTTTTTTTATGATAATAATTTGTCAATACTGCTTTTCGGAACATAAGCATACCAACCTTTTTTTATTTTCGGTATGCCTTCCCGTTTTATAATGTTCTGCAATGCTGTTTCGGAAATACCGTATTTGTTTTGTACTTCGTTAAGTGTGTAACAGTCTGCAATATCATAAGCCCCTGCCTGTTTCCATTCGTACAAGTCCCGTTTTTGTTGTTCGGGTATTGCTTCGGTTTCGGGTATTTCATTGAAAATTTTGTCAAGGTCTGAACGCTTTATAATGGTTTTCTTTTCCAGTACATTTGTAGCTTTCAGCTTTCCGGTATTAATTAGCTTGTAAACATTTTGCCGGGAACAATTAATTAGCTTTGAAACGTCCGTAACAGTCAAAAACTCCTTTGCTTTCAGTTCCTCAATGGGTTTTGCTTTTATTTGCTTCGTTTCAATGTTTGACCTTTGAACCTTTGCAGCCTTTACTTTCAGTTTGTATGCTGCACTATTGCAACGGTGGGAACAATAAAGCGTTGTTGTGGTTCGGGCTGTAAATTCCGTTCCGCAATGCTGACAAATTCGCTGTACTTGTATATTGCTGCTCATTATATTCGTAATATCAGTTGTTATTTCGCCTAAAGTGTTCCATTTTGTACTAAAGTGTTCAATTATGTAAACTTTGTAAACTAACAAGGTACAAAAAGATACAAAAAAAAACACTTATTGATAATGTGGTACAACAAAGGTACAAATATAAACCGAATAAACAAATAATAAGACAAAATAAATACAACTTTTTATCAATAAAAAAAGCCCTGTAAAGGGCTTTCAGTATGTTTTGTTGTTTTGTTGCTAATTGGTTGTTTTGTGTGGTTACTTTCCGATACAGAACTTACTAAAAATTGAACCCAGCACTTCATCATTTGTAATTTGCCCTGTAATTTCACCTAAATGATGCAGACACGAACGTATATCCTGACTTAAAAAGTCACCTGAAATTCCAGCATTTATTCCATCAATTACCCGTTCAATATCTTCCTGTGCCAATAAAAGCGCTTCATAATGACGAACATTATTCACAATTACATCTTCAGCGCTGATTCGTTTTATTTGAGAAGCGTTGAGCAACGCTCTTTTGAGATTATCGGTGTTGATACGTTTTTTAGCTGAAATATAAATTCGCTCACCTTCAAATTGTTTGAAAAGTTCATCAATCACTTCACGCTCATCATCGGTGACTTTATCTATTTTATTAAAGACAAGAATTACTTTTTTGTCCTGTGATCTTTTTTCAATTCGTTCGGTCAGCCATTCGATATGTTCCGTAATCTGTGTGCAGTCCACAATCCAAAGCACAATGTCCGATTGCTCTATTTTTTTATAGGTTCGCTCTATGCCAATATTCTCGATTTCATCGGTGGTTTTACGGATACCGGCCGTATCAATAAATCGGAAAGTAATGCCATCAATATTTACCAAATCTTCAATTGTATCACGAGTTGTTCCGTGAATATCAGACACGATGGCGCGCTCTTCATTTAGCAAATAATTCAGCAAAGTTGATTTTCCCACATTCGTTTCTCCCACCAATGCAACCGGAATTCCAGACTTCAGCACATTACCCGTCTTAAACGATTCGGTCAGCGAACTAATTTTAGCGTAAATATCATTAGCTAAATCAGAAAGCTGCTTTCTATCAGCAAATTCCACATCTTCTTCCGTAAAATCCAACTCCAATTCGACAAGGGAAACAAAATGCAAGAGTTTTTCTCTAAGTTTTTTCAATTCATCTGAGAAACCGCCACGAATTTGGTTAATCGCCATCCGATGCGATGCTTCCGTAGTTGAAGCAATCAAATCCGCCACCGCTTCTGCTTGTGAAAGGTCCATTTTTCCATTGCTAAATGCACGCATGGAAAATTCACCCGCTTTAGCCAGCGAACATCCATTTTCAATCAGCAGTTGCAAAATTTGCTCCTGAATATACACAGAGCCATGACAAGAAATTTCCACTACATCTTCACCCGTAAATGAATGTGGCGCGCGAAAAACAGTTGCCAAAACTTCATCCACAATTTGATTTTTCTTATCAAAAATATTTCCAAAATGAACCGTATAACCTGCCTTATCAGCAAGTTTATCATCCGAATTTTTGAACTTAAAAATCTTGTCGGAGATGCTGAGCGCATCTTTTCCAGACACTCGAATTACCGCAATTCCGCCCGCGCCCGGAGGTGTGGAAATTGCAGCGATTGTGTTTGTATCCATTTCTTAATGATTGATTAATAACAATGTCACTTTGCCAGAAAAACTGCCCAATGACTAAATTCTATCCAAAACGGTTTGAATTAAGCGTTCGATATAAGGTTTGTAATCCGTATTAGCAGCTTCTACACGACGGTTGGCAATGATGCAACAAACTGTCATTGCTCTGTGTCCCATCAACTTAGCCAGTCCGGCGATAGCAGAACCTTCCATTTCGTAATTGGTTATTTTGTATTTTCCGTATGAGAAATCTTCAATTCTATCATTTATATCCGGCTCAGCCAAATCAATCCGAAGCACTCTTCCTTGCGGCCCGTAAAATCCATTAGCAGAAATAGTTACACCACGCAGCATATCATCTTTTCCAATTTGATTAACCAAACCCGCATCAGCATCTACCACATAAGGCGCACAGAATTGCTTGTTCCATTTTAGCTGTTTTTTTAGTTCTTCCTCAAACTCCAAATCACAAACTCCATCACGTCCGGCATAGAAATTCAACATTCCATCAAATCCGATGGATTTTTCTGAAATCAAAAAACTACCCAGCGGAATATCGGCTTGCATTCCGCCTGAAGTTCCTATGCGAATTAAATTTAACTGACGCAATTCCGGTTTTTCTGTCCGAGTTTTCAGATCAATATTAGCCAAAGCATCTAATTCATTGACTACAATATCAATATTGTCTGTGCCAATGCCGGTAGAAAGCACGGTGATACGTTTGCCATTGTAAGAGCCGGTAATGGTGTTGAACTCGCGGCTTGACACCGAAAATTCCTGGCTATCAAAGTAGGATGCCACCAGCGCTACGCGTCCCGGATCGCCCACTAAAATCACATTATCAGCTAATTGCTCGGGTTTCAAATGAAGGTGAAAAATACTTCCGTCTTCGTTTATTATCAGTTCGGATGGAGGGAAATGTTTCATATCAATTAAGTTTTATGTTAATTCATTTATAATAAACAAGCATTTCGCTGTATTAAACAGACTTTCGAAACGCTAGTAACCTACAAATATAATGATTTTTTTGTTAAAATTGTTTTGAATTTAATCTATTCCAAATTTTGGTACAAAAAAAAGAGCCGAACAATTCGTTTGGCTCTTTCCTAAATGATTTATAAAAACTGCAACTATGCGTTTCTGATTGCAGCTTGTGCAGCAGAAAGACGTGCAATTGGCACACGGAAAGGAGAACAACTTACATAGTTCATTCCTACCATGTGGCAGAATTCAACAGAAGATGGATCACCACCGTGCTCACCACAAATACCAACTTTCAAATCCGGACGAGACTCACGTCCTTTTTCAGTAGCCATTTGTACCAATTGACCTACACCATTGCGGTCTAGTACTTGGAATGGGTCTTCTTTCAAAATTTTCTTTTCAAGATAAATTGGCAAGAAAGAAGCAATATCATCACGGCTGTAACCGAATGTCATCTGAGTCAAGTCGTTAGTACCGAATGAGAAGAACTCAGCGTGTGCAGCAATTTTATTTGCAGTAAGAGCAGCACGTGGAATTTCAATCATTGTACCCACTTTGTATTCGATAGAATCACCTGCTTCTTCGAACATTTGTTTTGCAGTAGCGCGGATAATTTTTTCTTGCTCCAAGAATTCATATACGATACCTGTAAGCGGAACCATGATTTCAGGAACAGCAGTTATGCCTTTTTTCTTCAGGTTCAAAGCAGCACCAAGAATAGCACGTGTTTGCATTTCTGTAATTTCAGGGAATGTATTTCCAAGACGACAACCACGGTGTCCAAGCATTGGGTTAGCTTCGTGAAGAGATTCAACACGTTGTTGGATTTTTTTCAAAGGCAAGTTCATAGCTTGTGCCATTTCCAATTGTCCTTTTTCATCGTGTGGAACGAACTCGTGCAAAGGAGGATCCAGCAAACGAACAGTCACCGGAAGATCGTGCATAGCTTCAAAAATTCCTTCGAAGTCAGCTTGCTGATATGGAAGAATTTTTGCTAAAGCGTTTTTGCGGCCTTCTGGAGTTTCAGATAGGATCATTTCACGCATTGCTTTAATCTTTTCACCTTCAAAGAACATGTGCTCTGTACGGCAAAGTCCGATACCAATTGCACCGAATTTACGAGCTGTGTTAGCATCAGCAGGAGTATCAGCGTTAGTTCTTACACCTAATTTTGAATATTTATCAGTAAGAGCCATCAATTCACTAAAGTCAGCGTCTAGTTCAGCTTCTTTAGTAGCAACTTGACCCAGGTAAATATCACCGTTTGAGCCGTTAAGTGAAATGTAGTCACCTTCTTTGATTACAAGGTCATCTACTTCCATTACTTTTGCGTTGTAGTCAATTTTCAAAGTTCCAGCTCCTGAAACGCAACATTTACCCATACCACGAGCCACAACAGCAGCGTGAGATGTCATTCCACCACGAGCTGTAAGGATACCTTGCGCAGCAGCCATACCTGCTAAGTCTTCTGGAGAAGTTTCTACACGTACCATGATTACTTTTTCACCACGTTGAGCCCATTCTGTAGCATCGTCAGCGTTGAAAACAACCATACCTGTAGCAGCACCCGGAGAAGCAGCCAAACCTTTAGCAATAACTTGTGCATTTTTCAATGCAGCTTTATCGAATATTGGGTGAAGAAGTTCGTCTAATTTGATAGGGTCGATGCGAGTGATAGCTGTTTTTTCGTCAATCATACCTTGTTTAAGCATATCTACAGCAATTTTCACCATAGCAGCTCCGGTACGTTTTCCATTACGAGTTTGCAGGAACCAAAGTTTACCTTCTTGAACAGTAAATTCCATATCCTGCATATCTTTGTAGTGGTTTTCCAGTTTTGTTTGGATTGCGTCCATTTCAGCATAGATTTCCGGCATTGCTTCTTCCAGTGAAGGATAGTTTGCAACACGGTCATCTTCTGTTATTCCAGCTAATTCAGCCCAGCGTTGTGAACCGATTTTAGTGATTTGAAGTGGAGTACGAATACCGGCAACCACGTCTTCTCCTTGAGCATTTACCAGGTATTCACCAATAAATTGGTCTTCACCGGTAGCTGCGTCACGCGAGAAACAAACACCTGTTGCAGATGTGTCACCCATATTTCCGTAAACCATAGCCTGAACGTTAACGGCAGTTCCCCACTCTGCAGGTATTCCTTCCATTTTACGATAAAGAATAGCGCGATCGTTCATCCAAGAATCAAATACAGAGCAGATTGCTCCCCAAAGTTGCTCGTAAGCTGATTCCGGGAAATCTTTTCCTGTTTGCATTTTCACAGCTGCTTTGAAGCGAGATACCATATCTTTCAGATTATCAACTGAAAGTTCTGTATCAAGTTCTACACCTTGTTCTTCTTTGATTTGATCAATAATTTCTTCGAATGGATCGATGTCGTTTTTATTTGTTGGTTTCATTCCCAATACCACATCACCGTACATCTGAACGAAACGACGATATGAATCCCAAGCAAAACGAGCATTACCAGTTTTGCGAGTCATACCTTCCACCACTTCGTCATTCAATCCCAGGTTCAAAATAGTATCCATCATACCCGGCATAGAAGCGCGTGCACCTGACCGAACTGAAACTAGTAATGGATTTTCAATATCACCGAATTTTGATTTCATCAATTCTTCTACAAGAGCGATTGCTTTCTCCACTTCCGGTTTCAAAAGTTCTACAACTTTATCTCTTCCCAATTCATAATACTCAGTACAAACATCAGTTGTAATAGTGAACCCCGGAGGAACCGGTACTCCTATCAAATTCATTTCAGCAAGGTTCGCACCTTTACCACCGAGCAGATTTTTCATATCTGCTTTTCCTTCAGCTTGTCCGTTGCCGAAGGTGTAAACTCTTTTTACGTTACTCATAGATTTATTTAGTTTAAAAAAATATATTTCAGTTTAATTAATGATGTGCTAATGATAAAGTTTCTAGCGAATTAAATAAAGAGCACAAAGATAAATTTTTTATTTAACTTTTTAAAATGATAGAGAGAAAAGTGTGAAACTTCAACGAATATTTGACTATTATTTAGAATTGTTTTGAATTACAACACTAAATTTTCTCTTTTAAAAACTTGCCGGTATAAGAACATTCGCAATCTATCAACGCTTCCGGTGTGCCTTCAAACACCAGATTTCCACCTTTTTCTCCGCCTTCAGGTCCAACATCAATAATATGGTCGGCGCATTTGATAACTTCCATATTGTGCTCAATAATAATTACTGTATGTCCTTTGGCTATCAGTGCATTGAATGCTTTGAGCAATGTTTTTATGTCGTGGAAATGCAGTCCTGTGGTTGGTTCGTCAAATACAAATATAGTTGGTTCCGATTTTTCATTGGCAAGGAATGACGCAAGCTTAACCCGTTGACTTTCACCGCCGGAGAGCGTGCTGGACGACTGTCCGAGCTTGACATACCCTATCCCAACTTCCTGAAGTGGTTTCAATCGTTTTACAATTCTTTTTTCAACATTTCCATTTCCTTCCGAGAAAAACTCTACTGCCTGATTGACTGTCATATCCAACACATCAAAGATGTTTTTTTCTTGATACGCAACTTCAAGAACATCGGATTTAAATCGTTTCCCCTGACAATGCTCGCATTCCAGCACTAAGTCGGCCATAAACTGCATTTCTACCGTTACGGTTCCTTCGCCTTGGCATTCTTCACATCGTCCGCCGGGAGTATTGAATGAGAAATGCGATGCTGAATAAGCCATTTGCTTGGAAAGTTGCTGATCAGCAAAGAGTTTTCGGATTTCATCGTAGGCTTTTATATAGGTCACCGGATTGGAGCGCGATGAACGACCGATTGGATTTTGATCCACAAATTCGATGTCACTTGCTAAGTGCATACTTCCTTTCAGGGAACCAAATTGTCCCGTTTTATCAGCCACACCGCCGTAGTACTTTTTCAGAGCTGCATAAAAAACATTCTTAACCAAAGAAGATTTTCCCGAGCCACTCACTCCGGTAACTACCGTCATGATATTCAGCGGAAATTTTACATTTATCCCTTTCAGGTTATTTTCTCTGGCTCCCAACACCTCAATGTAATTATTCCATTTTCGACGATGAAGTGGAGTTTCGATTTTTTCAAGGCCGTTCAAATAATCATAAGTATAAGACTTCTTAGCAGGAAGCATTTCTCCCTCCCAAACCACTTCTCCACCTTTTCTTCCGGCTTCAGGCCCGATGTCGATGATATAATCAGCTGCACGCATAATTTCTTCGTCGTGCTCTACCACAACCACCGTATTTCCAAGGTCGCGGAGTTGCTTTAAGACATTAATCAGCAAATGCGTATCTCTGGAATGTAATCCGATAGAAGGCTCATCCAAAATATAAAGCGAGCCCACCAAACTACTCCCCAAAGAAGTTGCAAGGTTTATGCGCTGACTTTCACCTCCAGAAAGTGTATTCGAAAGACGATTGAGTGTAAGATAACTCAATCCAACGTCCATTAAAAAGTTAATTCGATTTTTTATTTCAACAAGCAATCTTTTGGATGCCAGCGTGTCATGCTCATCCAAATGGAGATTCTCAAAGAAATCGTGTAAGCGAGAAACCGGCATTTGTACCAGTTCAGAAATGGATTTTCCATCCACTTTCACATAGCTTGCCTCTTTTTTCAGACGTGCGCCTTTGCATTCCGGGCAAGTAGTTTTACCGCGATAGCGAGCCAGCATCACACGATATTGTATTTTGTACTGGTTGGCTTTCAGAAATTCGAAAAACTCATTCAAGCCTTTGAAGTATTTATTTCCTGTCCAAAGCAGTTCGCGCTGTTCATCGCTCAGTTCCGCAAAGGCTTTATGAATGGGAAAATTGAACTTTTCAGCCGAACGAATTAGTTCTTTTTTCCATTCGCTCATCACCTCGCCGCGCCAGCAAACGATGGCATCTTCGTAAACCGAAAGCGACTTATTAGGCACCACCAAATCTTCATCTATTCCAATAACTCGCCCGAATCCTTCGCAGGTTGGGCAAGCGCCAAGCGGATTATTGAAACTGAACATATATTCATTCGGAAGTTCAAAGCGAATTCCATCGGCTTCAAAGGCTTTGGAAAAATCCATTATTTTGCTTCCATTTTCTGCAAAAATCTGAAGCGAACAAGCGTCTTTTCCTTCCAGAAATGCAGTTTCCACACTATCCGTCAGGCGACTTATGCCTGCTGGAGTTCTATCTACAGTAAGTCGATCCACCAAAAGAAAAATCTTTTTGGCAGATTTAACTTTAGAAGTTTCTTGTAATAATTCATCAATCCGAAAAACTTCATCGTCCAACCAAATTCGGCTATAACCATTTTGCATATAAAGACTTAGCCTTTCTTCTGTAGAAATACCTTCGATAGCTGCAATAGGTGCCAAAACCATAATTCTGGTGTCATCACGATATGCCAAAGCGGCATTGACAACGTCTTCTGCTTCGTGCTTTTTCACTTCTTCACCGGAAATAGGAGAATAAGTTTTGCCAATCCGAGCGTAAAGAAGCTTGATGTATTCGTAAGTTTCGGTGGAAGTTCCAACGGTTGAGCGTGGATTTCGGGTATTTACGCGCTGCTCAATGGCAATGGCAGGCGGAATGCCTTTGATAAAATCAACTTCGGGTTTTGCCATTCGACCAAGAAATTGGCGCGCATAAGACGACAGACTTTCCACGTAGCGTCTTTGCCCTTCGGCGTAAAGCGTGTCAAAAGCCAACGATGATTTTCCTGAGCCTGACAAACCTGTAATCACAACCAATTTATTCCGAGGAATTTCTAAATCGATGTTTTTCAGATTGTGAACCCTGGCTCCTTTTATGATAATATTTCCTTTTTTGGACATCTGGTAATTTCAAAAAAATAACCTGCAAAGTTACATAAATTAATGCATTCTGACAATGCAGCTCAACTTTAGCTTTCAAATAATTTCTAAAATGAGAGCTGCATCATATAACACTCTGTAGATTAAAATGTTAAATCATTTACATTTTCAAAAGAAAGCAAACTACAATTTTATATTCCTCGGTTTATTCGAGAATATTCATAGTATTTTAATATCACTTATTTAAAACCCTTCTAATGTCAACTACAAGTGTAAAAAAATGCATTTTTTATTTCACAGCCTTAAATAAAAGTCGTATTTTTGTACTTAATTTTTAAAATCGAATTCTTTTCAATTAACAATTTTCCTTTACATAAAAAAAAAAACACAACTTTATGGACACAATGACGCTCTATTGGGGCATTTTCATCGTAATTTTCTTTACCGTATTCTTTATTGACTTATACGTAACCGATCACAGAAAAGGTGAAATTTCGGTGAAAACTTCTTTAAAATGGACAGGTGCATGGATTGCCATCGCTTTGCTGTTTGGTGCATCACTCTTTTTCTTTTTCCCACAAAATCCTGACACACCGGGGAATACCGCCCACACGATGGGTATTAAATTTATTGCCGGTTATTTGACGGAATATTCGCTTTCGGTTGATAATCTTTTCGTGTTCATCATGATTTTCTCCATGATGTCCGTGGCGCCGCACAATCAGCCAAAGCTGCTTAAAACCGGTATTATCCTTTCCATTGTTCTCAGAATTCTTTTCATTCTTTTGGGAATGGGATTGGTGGAAAAATTCCATTGGATTATCTACATTTTCGGTATCATCTTGATTTGGACTGCTTACAAAATGGCATTCCAAAACAGCGAAGACTCCGTTGACCCAAAAAATAATTTCTTGTACAAATTTGCCTCAAAAATTTTCCCGGTTGACCCAAATCCGAACGCCGACACGCTTTTCACAAGACATAACGGTACACTTTTCATTACTACCAACATTTTGGTGCTGCTGGTAATCGGCTCAACCGACGTGCTTTTTGCCGTGGATAGTATTCCGGCCATTATCGGAGTTATCAAGGAAGGCGCAACTGATATTTTGACATTCGAAGAAGAAAACTTCCTGGCTATCACATCCAACGTTTTTGCTGTGATGGGACTTATTTCGCTTTTCTTTGCTCTGAAAGGAATTATGGGTATGTTCCGCTTCCTGAAACACGGCGTGAGTTTTATCCTATTTTTTATTGGTGCCAAAATGCTTTTGACAGCGATTCCATCGGTTGCAAAATTCTTCTCATCTCACTCTTGGGTTTCATTGACAGTAATCATCGCTACGCTGGCGTTCTCAATTTTGCTTTCGATGCTGATTTCTGAAAAAAGAGAGAATGTAGAAATGCACGAGAAACTTGAAAGTCTGGCTTCAGACGAGGCTGTTCCTCAATTAAAAATAGATGATTACGACAAAAAAGAGAAATAATCCGCTGCAATAATCCAACAGATTTCTCTCGCTAAATGCAATAAAACCGCTTTTAAGTTGTTTTATATGAATATATTTTTTTGAAAAAAATTATGCAAAATAAACAAACAACCGTTTCTACTGAAAACAAAGATTTAAAACCGATAAATCCGGTTTCGGATTGGATTATTCGCCTTGTGAAAGGTATTATTATCGGAATTGGTTTTATTCTTCCCGGACTTTCGGGTGGCGTTTTGGCGGTTATTCTTGGCATTTACGATCGGATTTTAGCTTTTCTAGCCAATTTGAAAAAGAATTTCCTTAAAAACGTACTTTTCTTTATTCCTGTTGGAATCGGACTTGGTATCGGAGTTTTTCTTTTTTCAATCGTTGTTGAGAAGGCATTTGGAAAATACGCAGCGCAATTTGTCTGCTTATTCGTTGGCTTTGTCATCGGTACTTTTCCATCGCTTTACAAAACGGCAGGAAAACTTGGTCGCACAACCAAAGACATTATTATAATGCTTATTTCTGCATTAGCGATTTTTGGACTGATGCTTTTGGGCGAACAGCAGCTGACCGAAATTCCGGCAACTATTCCGGCTTGGTTTGGCTCGGGTGCGCTGATTGGTTTGGGTTTGATAGTGCCTGGAATGAGCCCTTCAAACTTTCTGATTTACTTCGGACTGTACGACAAAATGGCAAGCGGAATTAAAAACGGTGATATGGCCGTGATCATTCCACTTATCCTTGGTGCAGCTATCTGTGTGGTGCTTTTTGCAAAAATTGCAGCTTATTTGTTCAAAAAACATTATTCCGGAATGTATCATTTTATTCTCGGAATGGTAATCGGCTCATCGGCAGCTATTTTTCCGGCCATTGTATTTCCGGCATTCACCGGCGAAGGATTAGCTGCCAGCGGATTAAGTTTTATGGGAGCGTTGGTTTTCTGCCTTGTACTGCTGATTATCGGAACTATCGGTTCTTACCTATTTAGCAAAGTAGAAGAAAAATATCCGCGAGAAGATCTTTTTTAGCTTCGACAGGCTCAGCTACCGACGACAGGCTAGCTTCGACAAGCTCAGCTACCGGCAAGCTAACTTCGATAGGCTCAGTTAGCGGTATCGGTAATCTGCAAGCTATTCGTTTTAATGAGATTTAAATTATAATTTTCAAAAATAATTAACTAAAAATAATCTATATGGAATTTTCAGATTTAATGCCCGCCATTGCGGGAATGACATGGAAACACCTGGTAATGATTGGTGTGGGATTCACGCTGATTTACCTGGCTATCAAAAAGAATTATGAGCCAACCCTGCTTTTGCCGATGGGATTTGGTGCAATTTTGGCAAATATACCGCTTTCGGCTGTTCTTACACAAATTGACGGTGCCGGAAACGAAGTTGTGGGTGCATTGGAAGTGTTTTTTGATGCAGGTATCGCCACAGAAGTATTTCCTTTGCTGATTTTCGTTGCCATTGGAGCGATGATTGACTTCTCGCCTCTGTTCCAGCGACCAATTTTACTACTATTCGGTGCAGCAGCTCAGTTTGGGATTTTTATCACCATGATTCTGGCAACATTTGTTGGATTTAGCATCTCAGAAGCAGCATCTATCGGTATTATCGGTGCTGCGGATGGTCCTACATCTATTATTGTTGCCAATCAACTTGCTCCAAGTTTGTTAGGTCCGATTTCTGTGGCTGCGTATTCATACATGGCTTTAGTGCCAATCATTCAGCCGCCGGTAATCAAACTTTTGACTTCTAAAAAAGAGCGTTTGATGCGTATGAGCAGCGATACAAATAAAAAAGTATCGAAAACAGCCTTGATTATGTTCCCGATTATCGTTACGGTTTTGGCCGGACTTATCGCGCCATCTTCCTTGGCTTTGATTGGTTTCTTAATGTTTGGTAACTTAATTCGTGAGTGCGGCGTATTGAACAGCCTTTCTAAAACAGCTCAAAACGAATTGGCAAACTTGGTTACAATTCTACTTGGTATCACCATTGCAAGTACTATGACTGCTGAGCGTTTCGTTCAGTGGGATACAATTATGATTTTGCTGCTTGGTATCTTTGCTTTCGTATTCGACACGGCAGGTGGCGTATTATTTGCCAAAGGTTTGAATATTTTCCTTCCGGCAGAAAAGAAAGTAAACCCAATGGTAGGTGCTTGCGGTATTTCTGCATTCCCAATGTCAGCACGTGTAATCCACGGCATGGGACAAAAAGAAGATCCACACAACTTCCTGCTGATGCCTGCTATCAGTGCTAATGTAGGCGGACAAATCGGTTCGGTGATTGTGGGTGGTTTAATATTAATGTTAGTTCCGTTATTCCTATAAAAAATTACAACTATGAACGAAGCAACTCTAACAGCTCTGCAAATTTCCGGTATCGGGCTGGCCGGCGTATTCCTTTTTATGACAATATTCTATTTTGTAATTATAGGAATTGACAAATTATTTCCAAATGAAAGAAAAAAACCGACTATTCCGCAGCAAACATCATCGGATGTAACTGAAAGTGATAGTTATTAGATAACAAAATCCCCGTTTAACATCGATTAGACGGGGATTTTTGTTTTTATGAAAACCAGTTTATTGGAAAAAAGTAAATTAACTTATCCAAACAAACTTCCATCTCATCTTATTCTTCTTTTTCCACGAAATAGATTTATTTGCTTTTTAACAAAATAAAATAGAAATAATAGATAATTATTTACGTCAGTGAAGTATCAAAAATTGCTGATTGATAATTTTTTACTAATTTTGCACCCTCATATATTTTTAAGAATTTTCACCCTTTGCAGATGAAAAATATCCGAAATTTTTGTATTATCGCCCACATTGATCATGGTAAAAGTACCTTGGCCGACAGACTTCTTGAATTTACGCAAACCGTTTCAGGAAAGGATCTTCAGGCGCAAGTGCTTGACAATATGGATTTGGAGCGCGAGCGTGGCATCACAATTAAGAGCCACGCTATCCAAATGAACTATAAATATGGAGGCGAGGAATACACACTCAACTTGATTGACACTCCGGGACACGTGGATTTTTCCTACGAAGTTTCCCGTTCCATAGCCGCCTGTGAAGGTGCTTTGCTGATTATTGACGCCACACAGGGAATTCAGGCGCAGACTATTTCAAATCTTTACATGGCCGTAGAGCATGATTTAGAAATTATTCCGGTGATGAATAAGATGGACATGGATAGTGCTATGCCCGAAGAAGTGGAAGACCAGATTATCGACTTGCTGGGCTGCAAACCCGAAGATATTATCCGTGCCAGTGGAAAAACAGGATTGGGAATTGATGAAATTTTGGAGGCGATTGTACACCGAATTCCTGCTCCTGCCGGAGATCCGGACGCACCACTGCAAGCTTTGATTTTTGACTCTGTTTTTAATTCTTTCCGTGGAATTATTGCTTACTTCAAAATTGTAAACGGTACAATCAACAAAGGCGATTTGGTGAAATTCGTGGCAACCGGAAAAGAGTACGATGCCGACGAAGTGGGAGTTTTGAAACTGGATATGGTGCCAAAACAATCGCTGAGTGCCGGAAATGTTGGCTATATTATTTCCGGAATTAAAACTTCCAAAGAGGTAAAAGTGGGTGATACTATCACGCACACAAAACGCCCTTGCGACAAAGCTATTTCAGGTTTTGAGGAGGTAAAACCAATGGTATTTGCCGGAGTTTATCCGATTGATGCTGAGGATTTTGAAGACTTGCGTTCTTCTTTAGAAAAACTACAGTTGAACGATGCTTCTTTGACATTCGAACCCGAATCGTCTGTTGCACTTGGTTTTGGTTTCCGCTGCGGTTTCTTGGGAATGCTTCACATGGAAATTATCCAGGAACGTCTGGATAGGGAATTTGACATGAACGTAATTACTACCGTTCCGAACGTTTCCTATAAAGTTCACACTAAAAAAGGTGATTTGCTGGAAGTTCACAATCCATCCGGACTGCCGGACGTAATGGCAATTGATGTGATTGAGGAGCCATATATCCGAGCTTCCATTATCACACGAACAGATTATATCGGTCAGATTATGACGCTTTGCCTTGGAAAACGGGGCGAATTGGTAAAACAAGAGTACGTTTCCGGAAATCGGATTGAGCTGATTTATGACCTTCCGCTGGGCGAGATTGTATTTGATTTTTACGACAAACTGAAAAGTATTTCCAAAGGATATGCTTCCTTTGATTACCACATGAATGGCTACAGACCATCCAAATTGATAAAACTGGACATTCTGCTGAATGGTGAACCTGTGGATGCCTTGTCGTCGTTAATTCACTTTGACAATGCTGTTTCGCTTGGACGTCGCATGTGCGAAAAGTTAAGAGAACTTATCCCGCGTCAGCAGTTTGATATTGCCGTACAAGCAGCTATCGGAGCTAAAATTATTGCTCGCGAAACCATTAAGGCCGTTCGTAAAGACGTTACAGCCAAATGTTACGGAGGTGACGTGAGCCGAAAACGCAAATTACTCGAAAAACAGAAAAAAGGTAAAAAACGAATGAAGCAAATCGGTTCGGTAGAAGTTCCGCAAAAGGCGTTTTTAGCGGTTCTGAAGCTGGATTAATCCATTCGCGAAAACCTTTTGCACGTATCTTTGTTTCTAATCATTCAATGTTCTTAATTATTTATTCAATTCAGGCTCAGGAAATTTTTGACAAGCGATTTTCTAAGTATTGAGTGCAAAAAATCTAATTCATGACATTTTTCATCATAGCTGTATTTGTAATCGGATATGCAGCTATCACGTTGGAACACAGCACAAAAGTCAATAAAACTGCACCTGCACTTATCACAGGAGTGGTGACTTGGGTACTTTATATCATCAGCCAATCAGATACGCAGCTGGTAAATCTTCACTTGCTGGAACATCTGGGCGAAATTTCCAGTATTTTATTCTTCCTAATGGGTGCCATGACCATTGTAGAGCTGATTGACAGCTACAACGGTTTTGAAGTTATTACGGAAAAAATAAAAACAACCAACAAAAAATCCTTAATCTGGATTATCAGTTTACTCACATTTTTCCTTTCGGCCATTCTTGATAACCTTACGACTACAATCGTGATGGTTTCCTTGCTTAGAAAGCTGATAAAAGACCACGAAACGCGACTTTTCTACGTGGGAATTGTGGTAATTGCGGCCAATTCCGGTGGTGCGTGGAGCCCAATCGGCGACGTAACAACCACGATGCTTTGGATTGGCGGACAGATTTCGGCTTACAATATTATTCTAAAAACAATCATCCCGAGTTTAATTAGCTTGGTTGTACCGCTGATAATCCTTTCATTCCAACTAAAAGGAAATGTAGAGCGTCCAATTTTAGCTACTGAAACCTACAAACAACTTTCCAGAAAACAGCAAACAGCCATTCTTACCCTTGGTATCAGCTTGCTGGTAATGGTGCCGATTTTTAAAACGCTGACGCATCTTCCGCCATTCATGGGAATGATGCTTGGATTGGGAATTCTTTGGGTGGTAATAGACATTATGCACAGCAAACACGTGAATAGCGGAAACGGCGAAAACGGCAGACCAACCATTATTCAGGTGCTTTCTAAAATTGATATGGCGAGTATTCTCTTTTTCTTGGGAATTTTGCTGGCCGTATCGTCTTTACAGGTTTCGGGAGTTTTAGGAACTTTATCCCAATTCCTGGATGAAAAAGTTGGTAATCTGAATGCCATCGTAATGTCAATCGGACTTGCATCGGCGGTGGTGGATAATGTGCCGCTGGTAGCTGCTACACAAGGAATGTATTCACTTACCGAATATCCTATGAATCATTATCTATGGGAATTTTTGGCGTACTGTGCCGGAACGGGTGGTAGTATTTTGATTATCGGATCAGCAGCCGGCGTGGCAGCTATGGGTATGGAAAAAATCAATTTCTTTTGGTACCTTCGCAAAATCAGTTGGATTGCGTTGGTAGGATATTTAGCCGGAGCATTTGCCTATATTTTACAATATTACTTTATGCACGGAGTTTTTTATCAGTAAACAAAGATAATATTACAAGCTGTAAATTAACCCAATACAAAATTATCGTATTGGGTTGTTTACTTAAAAGTTCAATTACGGAAAAATTTCTTTTATTCGTAAATTTTAGGCCAAACTAATTGTTCTTAATAGGATTTTCTTAACTCAATTATAAATCACAAACATGCTTGTAAAAAAGCGAATTAATTCATTATTTGTATGATTGTACTCATCATTCTTACGTTCGTTGTGGGTTATGCTGCCATTGCATTGGAGCATAATATCAAAATCAACAAAACGGCATCGGCACTCATTACCGGTGTTGTTACCTGGGTTATTTACATTTTGGCTCAGTCGGACACCAATCTGGTAAACCATGAGCTACTGGTACACTTAGGCGATATCTCGAGCATTCTGTTCTTCCTGATGGGAGCCATGACCATTGTAGAACTTATTGACAGTTACAATGGATTTGAGGTAATCACTCAAAAAATTACTGCAACCAATAAGCGTTCTTTGCTTTGGATTGTGGGACTTATCACATTTTTTCTATCTGCCGTTCTGGACAACCTGACAACGACGATAGTAATGATTTCATTGCTGCGCAAGCTGATTAAAGATCATGACACTCGCCTGTTCTACGTGGGAATAGTGGTGATTGCTGCCAATGCCGGAGGCGCATGGAGCCCGATTGGCGACGTAACGACTACGATGCTTTGGATTGGCGGACAAATCTCTGCTTTCAACATCATGGCTCGCCTTTTCTTGCCAAGTTTAATAAGCCTTGCTATTCCTTTGGCAGTGCTTTCATTGACTATGAAAGGTAGCGTAGAGCGTCCATTCCTAGTAACAGAAAGTTACCAGCAACTTTCCAGGAAACAGCAATCTTTCATTCTTTTCCTTGGGTTGGGAATGCTGATAATGGTGCCAATTTTCAAAACTTTGACACATCTTCCACCATTTATGGGAATGATGCTAGGCGTAGGTATTCTGTGGATTGTAACTGACTTGATGCACAACAAACACGTGGCTAACAAACCTGAAAAAGAAGAAAAAGGTCGTACGCTCATCGACGTGCTTTCACGTATCGACTTGCCAAGTATTCTGTTCTTCCTGGGAATTTTGCTTGCCGTAGCTTCATTGGAAGTTTCTGGAATTCTACACACTTTATCACAATTCCTGGATGAGAAAATCGGTAATCTGAATGCGATTGTAATGTCTATCGGACTTGCATCCGCGGTTATTGACAATGTGCCGTTGGTAGCTGCTTCGCAAGGAATGTACTCGCTGG
>CAZCIU010000018.1:0-42581 GCA_964498765.1 uncultured Paludibacter sp.
CCGAATACGCCAAATCTTGCGGAATTTCCGGGTTGTAACTTTCCGGATATTTTTCTGCCAAATAATTGGCAAACACATCGTGACGTGCCGAAGTCAGCCCGTTGCTACCCATTCCGCCGTTGTAGTCCTTTTCGTAAGTAGCCTGCCCGCTCGACGAAAGTCCCATTATCACATCGCCCGCCTGAATGTTCGCGTTATCAATCACATCCGCCCGTTTCATTCGGCAGGTAACGGTGCTGTCCACAATAATCGTTCGCACCAAATCACCCACATCGGCCGTTTCGCCGCCCGTTTCGTAAATATTCACACCCATTTCACGCAGTTCGGCCACCAGCTCGCTCGTACCGTTGATTATAGCCGAAATCACTTCGCCTGGAATGCGGTTTTTATTCCGCCCGATGGTAGACGAAAGCAGGATATTATCCGTGGCACCCACGCAAATCAAATCATCCACATTCATAATCAGCGCATCCTGTGCAATGCCTTTCCACACGGACAAATCGCCCGTTTCACGCCAATACACGTACGCCAGCGACGATTTTGTACCTGCGCCGTCGGCGTGCATAATGTTGCAATAATCAGGGTTATTTCCCAAAAAATCGGGTATAATTTTACAAAAAGCCTTTGGATAAAGCCCTTTATCAATGTTTTTAATGGCGTTATGCACATCTTCTTTGGAAGCTGAAACACCGCGCAAGTCGTAGCGTTGCCCGCTTTGTGGATCTTGATTTGCTGACATAATTTGATGAAAATAGCTGAATAATTTTGAATTGCAAAGGTAGTAAAAACAAGGATAGTTTGAAAGGAATTGAAGTTGGAAGTTTGAAGCACTCCTGACGAAACTTCGTTTGTCGGGATCCACGCTTCGCTTCGAAAAGCACGAAGATTTTGAGAAATGTAATTGTCTGTTCTTGATCTTTAACAAAAAGAAAAAGCACCAAAATCCATCCAGACTTTGATGCTTTAACTCATAATTCATAAATTATCTCCCGCTTTCCTTAATCATCTTCTTCACTTTCGCGTTAAATTTTTTCTCGGAAAGTAATTGTTCCAATGTCAAATGCATTCGGTAGCACCAGAAATTCCGTGGATCGGCGGGAATGTTAATACGCTCGGCGTGCGGATTTTTGTGAGCCAGTTTTTTGTCCATCGCCATCCAGTCTTGCCACGGCAAAATCACGAGCATTGCATCCGATTGCAAGTGCTGATCCACAATTTTTTCGGCAATCAACGGCGAACAAACTTCCGGCGCAGGCCCTTGAAGCGACAAGGCACGGTTGTAAAAACGCTGTGTGAGCGCTTTATCTTCTTCCCACCAGGCACGGATTGGGTTCATATCGTGTGTGGACGTGGTGCAAACCGACAAATACGGCGCATCGGCAGGCATCGCGAATTCCACACCCGGTTTTTTCGGCATTCGCTGAATTTCAAGGCTCAACAACTCCAACTGATGCATCACTTCCGGCACGCTGTCCGGCACCATTCCAAGGTCTTCCCCGCAAACCAGCATATTGGTTGCAGAAATGATGGCAGGCAGTTTTTTCATCGCCTGCTCTTTCCAGAATTCATTGTGGCGATGATAGAAATACTCTATATAAATTTTGTCTAAAATTCTTCTCGTGTTGTCATCCAAATCCCGGAATGTGTGCGACGAGTGCATCGAAATGCGCGGATGAACCAATTGCGGATTTCGCTTGTCACGTACGAACAAAACTTCGCAATGCAAAGCGTACAGCCCATCACGGATTTTCAGTTCTTTTTCGGTGTAATTATATCCCAAGGACGCGAAATGTGCTTCCACCTTTTTTTGCGTGTCAAATTCCGACTTAAATTTGAAATTTTGCCAACCGTCCATTATCAAATATTCCCGCATCACATCGTCGGCATATTTCCCGAAAATGGCACGAATAACGTGTTCTTTCAGGTAAGGTTTCAGGTAGCGATTTTCGTCCCACCACAGTCCGCGTGTCTGCAAATCATGCACGGAAAACGGAAGTGCCGGATTGAAACTGCCTGTCAAAGCCCACACCGCATCGCCCGGAATTTCCCAAATGCGGAAAAATCCAAGAATATGGTCAATTCGATAAGCATCGAAATACTCTACAAACTTACGGAAACGCTTTTTCAACCATTGGTAGCCGTCTTTCGCCATTTCTTCCCAATTGTAAGTCGGGAAACCCCAGTTTTGACCTGTTACCGAAAAATCATCCGGTGGCGCACCGGCCTGCATCGAAGTATTGAAAAGTTGCGGTTCCACCCACGCATCCACACTTCGCGGACTAACGCCAATCGGCACATCGCTTTTCAGTGCCACACCTTTGCTGTGCGCATAATCACGCACTTCAATCAATTGTGTATGAAGGTGATACTGCAAGAAATAGAAAAGGGCAATTTCATCGTAATGAGCCGAACTTGGGTCGGCAAGTTGCTCGATTTCTTTCGCATTGTACACGCTGTGTTCCGCCCATTTTCCAAATTCCGGTGTGCCGTTTTTATCTCTTAAATAGGAAAAAACAGCGTAAGGGACAAGCCATTCTTGATTGTTTTTGAAGAAAGTTTTATAGTCTTTTGAAGCAAAAACCGACTGACTTTCTTGCTCGTAAATCAGCTGAAAATACTTCCATTTTTCATTCAAAACATTCTGATAATCAGAAAAATCATTCTCGTTCAGTTCTTTTTTCTTTTTCTCAAAATAGGCAATATCTTTCTTTTTGGAGGGAATGCCCATTTTCTCCAATCGTAGGTAATTCGGATGCAAAGCATAGACTGAAATAGCATTGTACGGATACGAATCGTAGTTGGAATGATTGAGAATAGTGTCGTTAATCGGCAAAATCTGGATAAAACTTTGTCCGGTCATTTTCGCCCAGTCCACCATTTTCTTTAAATCCATAAAATCGCCCGTTCCGAAACTCTCTTCGCTTCGCAATGAAAACACCGGAATAGCCACACCGGCGGTCTTCCAGGATGGAATAGTGCGGATAAAATTCTCGTCCGTTACCACCGTGAGTTTACTTGCATCTGCGTTTTCCACACGTCTGTTTGGTCCGCCACCCCACGCCAACACTTCGTCGGTTTTGGTGTCAACTATCAGGTATTTATATTCGAGTGGAAATTTTATATCTTTGGTATCCAGCGAAATAGACCACAGCGGAAAGTTCGTTTCATCCAATCGGACTTTTTTCTTTACATCCCAGTTCCCGAGTGACTTTTGATTACCAATAATGGCAAAATAACGATCCGGCTCCATCTGCGGACAGCGAATTTGAAGGATGAAATTTGAATTGCTGTCGGTATGCTTTTTAGCTGATTTCTTTCTTTTAAAAAAAACATCCGTAAATGCAATCGTATCAAACGGACTATCGCCGTTCGGCACCCGCCAATAATCTTTGAAATCGATGTTATCGGCACCTTTCGGAATATTGAGTTTTCGTATTCCATCAAATTCAAAGTGTAGTTCTTTGTTCTCTTCCTTAACGGCGTATCTGTATTGCAGATTTTTAGTCGCATCGTCAATTGGAATTTCAACAATCCACTCGGCTTCGCTCACACAAAACATTTCGTGTTCTACAAAATCAACATCGCTCTTGTACACCAAAAGGCAAACGGTCTGTCCCCAAAGGGCTTTGTAATTTAGATGGAATTTAGCTAGCATAGTCATTTTATTATAATATCTGCAAAAATAGCAAATCACCACATCTGTCAATGATAAACTTGCAAAAGAGGCTCGAAAGTGATTTAAAACGTTTGCGGAAAGAAAAAACCTTCCGTGAAAATTCACAGAAGGTTTTCAGAGGTACTTGGCGGATTCGAACCGCCGTAGACGGTTTTGCAGACCGGTGCCTAGCCACTCGGCCAAAGTACCATTTCGGTTTTGGACTGCAAAGATAGTATTATTTTGGTTTTTATCAAAATTTCGGGCAAAACATTTATTCAAAGCACGGTAAAACAAAAAATGGTGCAAACTCACGCCCGCACCATTCTATCTAAACTTATAAAAATCAATAAAAAAATCAATTAATCTCTTGTTTTCGCCCTTGAGGACGTTTGTTCAGCAGTTGTCTTTCGAAACTTTTTTCTGATCTGTAATATTTAAAAAGTGTCTGTGATTTTAGTAATTTTCTCAACTTCAGGTGATAATCTCTCAAATATTGAGCACGTTTTATTTCGTTATTTATCATTTTATCATTCAGATTGCTGTAATCTTTTTCGCTCATATCGCCATTTTTGGATTGGCGGAAAAGCTGACGAATTTGCTCGTGAAGTTCCCAGTTTTTCTTTTCATAATCCATAAAAACCGGCTTAACAGCATTCATTTCTGCTGGAGAAAGTGCCACTTCCGACATCATAAAACTCCACTTTTTCTCATGAAATTCATTTACATCAAATTTTCCACGCTTGTTTTGTTGAGCTTGAATGGAAAAAAATGACGCTAAAATCAAAACTAAAACTGTATATATTCTGATATTTCTCATTCTTGTAAAATTATTCGTTTTCAGCGGTTAAATAATAATCAATAATTGAACTTTCGTTTACTTGCGAAAGAATGTAGGTTTCGTAAGTTTCAGATGCTAAAGTCTCGTTCTTTTTATTTTCAGACAGATACACCTGAGCCATAAAAACAACTCCAATCAGCGACGCTGCCACACCATACATCCATGGTTTGATGCGGAAAGGCGATTTTTCCGGAACTTCTTCCGCTATCACTTTTTCCATCTTTGCTGCAAAGTCATTGAAGTAGTTATCCGGCAACGTAAATGGTTTTTTGTTGCCCAATTTTTCAATTTCTATGTATTTATTATCTTCCATATTTTGTATTTTGACTGTTCTTTTACTCAAAGGTTTAAATCATTTTCGCTTTTATTCTTTCTTCAAAAACTCTTCTACTTTTTTGGCGGCGTGATGATACGAAGCTTTCAAAGCGCCAACAGAAGTTTCGAGAATTTCACTCATTTTTTCATAAGGCATTTCTTCGTAAAATCGCATATTGAAAACCAATCGTTGCTTTTCCGGTAGCGTGAGAATGGCTTTTTGCAATTTTATTTGCGCTTCATCACCATCAAAATAGCTGTCGGCTTGCATATTATTTAGTAGTAAATCTTCTGTTTCGTCCATCGACAGGACATTTCGCATTCGTTTTTGAGCCAAAAAAGTGAGCGTTTCATTCGTTGCAATCCGATAAAGCCAGGTTGAAATCTGCGCATCGCCCCGAAAATTCTCCAAGCCTTTCCAAGCTTTCAAAAAAGTATTTTGAAGCACATCATTTGCATCATCATGCACCAGCACCATCTGGCGGATATGCCAATAGAGCCGCTCCTGATAAGTGCGTACAATTTCCGAAAAAGACTGCGATTTGTCCTGCTCAGAACTGCCGGATTTGAATAATTTGCTCAAAAATACAAAAAAGTTTACTAGTTTAGATTTGACTATTGTTAAATAGAAAAGTTTAAATCTTAGAAAAAATTCAATGGTAAACGAAAGTTGAAAAACAACATGAATTATACTTGTGGAACAGTTTTTCTACAGGAAAAATTCACTTTTGTCAGCAGCACACCCACCAAAATCCAGAATAATTCACGGATACGCGTGCAAAGTCCGATATAAACTCCGGCTCCTGCAGGAATGGCAAGTGTAGTGGCTGCCAACATAAATCCGCCTTCGCGCGTACCCATTTGCATAGGTGCAAAGAAGAAAATATTGGCAATCAACGTGGCGATGGAAACGATGAGATATGCATGAATAAAGCCCATTTCGAAACCAAGCGGAATGGCCATAAAATAGACTTCGAGACAGGAAATATAGCGTGAAAGCAGCTCGACAATAAGCGATGCAAAGAAATCTTTTTTTCGATTGGAATACAAATCGGAAATCAACTTGTCCATCTCATCCAGATGGTGCTTATTTTTATCTCTGTAAATTCGGATTTTTCTACCGACAAACGGAATTTTTGTTCCAACAGAAAGTGCTGTGTAAATAATTCCTTTGGTAAATACGGAATATCCCCAAAAAATAAGCAGTACGCACGCAATAAACACCGCCCAAAGAGCCATTTGGATTACGCCCGAGACTTCCGGCATAATGAAAATAAATACCGGGATGGAAATCAGCCAAAAGAAAAAGTGTGAAACGTAATGCATCATCACGTAGAGAAGTACTGACGAAGTTGCTTTGTGCGTACCGAGATCATCTTTGATTTTCAGGACTTTGTAGGGTTCACCGCCAATTCCGAGCGGCGTCATGTAATTGATAGCGTAAGCGCTGATGGTGAGTTTTAATAATCGCCAAATTCCGACTTTTTTTGATTCGGGTGAACCGTCGGTGATAATTATATTGAGCGACCAGGCATTAAAAAGATAGATGAAAATCCAAATTCCGAAAATAGGCACGAACCACCAGCCGGTCTTTCTTATATTTTCATAAATTACACCGAAGCCAAGCTTGTAAGCCATAAACAGCAGCACAAGCACACCAACTAAAAAGAAGTAATTCTGGTATTTTTTTAATACACCGGACATTCCATGAATTTTACTGGCACAAAAATAAGCCTTCACGCTTCGTTTTCAAAATTTTTGCAGTAATTTTCGTGACGATTTCTGATAATAATGCGGATTACGTTCAATACAATAATTTCCCACACAAAATAGAGCCAAATTATATTGAAAAGTACCGAAATGAACAGGATAATTGATCTGCCGTTGAACGTGTTGAAATTCAGCAAAGTCATTACTCGCAGACTTTTCTTCCGAAAATCATCACGAACATCATCCGGAATATCTTTGCCGTATTTTCTATCAAGACGAGCCATCATCTTCTGAAGTTCCGGCGTCAGTCTTTCCTGATTTTTGGTATAACCAATATATCCCCAGGTAATCACTTTATTTATCCCTTTCGGCATGTTTTTATAACGCTCGATAATGCGTTGGGAGTTTTCAAATTCCTTACCTTTATCTTTGCTGATAAAAAGCAGGTGAAGTGTCTTGTAATAATCTGTAATGGACGCTTGGTTCCAGTGTGAAATGGCTGAAAGCAAAATAATTACAATGTAAATCCACGGATCAAATGGCGTGTCAAACTGCATATTCAGGCGGTGAGCAAAGGCAATATATACCGATGCAAACCACAAATCACCGGCAAATCCATCCAAAATTCGCCCAACTTCGGATTTAATTCCGGTCATACGAGCGAGCTGACCATCTACACAGTCCAGAATGTTGGCAAAAATCAAGGCAAAAATTCCTAAAAAAGCCAATCCAATATCATACGGAAACCACCAGAAAATCCCGGCCGAAACGCCCACAAATATGGAAAGAATGGTAACCATATTTGGCGTAATTCCTGTGTTTTTGATTGCTTTCGCAATTTTGAAACCAATTGGTCGGTAAAAAATCCGATCAATCATATTCTCGGTTTCTATGGATTTAAGCGAACTTAAATATTCGCTTTTTTTATCGTTTTCTTGTGTCATTTATTTATATGAGTAACCACCGCTCACGGTAATGATTTCGCCGTTCAGGTAGTTGTTTTCTACAATAAGTTTGTAAATTTCTGCCAAATCGTCCGGTTCGCAGAAGCGTTCCAACGCAATTTTGTTCTCAATATTCCGGCGAATTTCAGCCGGTTTGGTTTTCTGCCAGTCTGTATCAACAAAGCCCGGAGCAATGGCATTTACGCGGATTTTGTAAGGAGCCATAAATTTTACCAAATTTTGAACCAAAGCATGCACAGCCGACTTGGTTACGCCATAAGAAAGCGAAACCGAATGCGGATAAACACCCATCAAAGAGCCTGTGAAAAGGACATTTCCACCCATTTCCATTCGAGACAAAATTTTCTGCAACAGAAATACCGGGAAATGTACATTGGCATAAAAAACGCGTTCCCACTCTTCCGGTTTTATCTCTTCAAAGGGCAAACGGGACGTAATTCCGGCATTGAAAATCAACGAAAAAAGCCGAATATCGTTCTTTTCCAAAAAATCAGAAACCGTAGTTATAGATTTTTCAGAAGTGATATCGGCTTGTAAAATAAATATATCAGTATTGAATTTTTCGGTAAGTTCTTTTTGAACCGATTGAGCTGTCGCAGCGTCATTTGCGTAAGTCAAGATAAGGTTGTAGCACGCGTTGGCAAGCACTTGCGCCACAGCTTTTCCTATTCCTTTCGTACCGCCGGTTATGAGTGCATATTTGCTCATTTCCCAATTAATTTCGGATCTTTCACCGATTTTGGTTTGGTGCCTTGTTGCGTTTTTAGCTTTTCTTCGTAGCTGTCGTGAATGGTTTTTTTGATATTGGTAGAAGAAACGCCCACGCCGTACGGAAAATAAAACACATCCACGCCAAGGTCTTTCAGATAATCATATTTTCCCCACCAGTCATCGCCCACCACAAAGGCGTCGATGTTTAGTTTTTGAACAATTTCCGTGTGATCCAAGGTATGTTGCGGAATTACGATGTCCGGCGTTTTCAGCGCTTCGATAATTTGTAATCTTTCTTGAAATGGAATAACCGGTTTGTCTTTATAGCTCATCACCAGCTCATCCGTACTCACACCAACTATCAAAATGTCAGCCAGCGCACGCGCGTAATTTATCATTCGCAGGTGGTTATAATGAAACATATCAAACGTTCCGGAAGTGAAAACAATGGTCTTATCTTTGAACATAGTCGTGTTTTTTAATCGAAATGAAATCATTTTGTAATAATTTACAAAACTACCTAAAATTAATTTGCTGACAAAGAGATTTAATAAAATAGTAATCTGACTTTAAAAAATAGGATAAAATTCGGACAAATAAACCGTGTGATTTTGGAACAAAAAACATTTTTTATGAAAAAGAAGAAAGCAAATCACAAACAAAACGGTACTTTTGCATGTTTTTAATAAAATTACATATCCTAAACAAATGACACAAAATTTCTACTCACAATCAATCAAAGAAGTTCTCTCCCACTTTACAGTCAACGAAAAAGAAGGTCTCACCGCCGATGAAGTCATCCGCCGACAGCAAGAATACGGGCTGAACGAGCTGGAAGCTAAAAAGAAAAAATCATTTTTCGTAATGTTTTTCAGCGAATTCAAAAGCACGATGATTATCATTTTGCTCGTGGCTGCCATTATTTCGGGTGTTACCGGTATTTTGAGTGGCGAAGGCGTTCTCGAAGCGGTGGTAATTCTGGCCATTTTGATAGTAAATGCGCTGATTGGTGCCATTCAGGAAAAACGTGCCGAAGCATCGCTGGAAGCTCTGCGAAATATGAGTTCGCCGCACGCCAAAGTAATCCGCAACGGCGGTGTAACTGAAGTTATCAGTAAAGAACTCGTTCCCGGCGACATTGTCATTCTAGAAACCGGCGACATTGTTCCGGCGGATATCCGTCTGACGCAAGCCGTAAATCTGAAAATTCAGGAAGCGTCCATGACCGGCGAATCGGTGCCAGTTGAGAAGCAAACCGAAACACTTTACGACGAAAATATTTCCATCGGTGACCGCACGAATATGGCTTTCACCACCGGAATGGTCACTTACGGACGCGGTGAAGGTGTGGTAGTTGGCACCGGAATGAGTACCGAAGTGGGTAAAATCGCACAAATGCTGCAACACACCGATGCGACCGAAACGCCGATGAGCATTCGTTTGGAACAACTCGGAAAAATTCTCGGTTACGCTGCGATGGCAATCTGTGTGGTCATTTTTGGTATCGGCTTGCTGTACGGACACGACATTCTGGAAGTATTTATGACCGCCGTGAGCTTGGCTGTAGCCGCCATTCCGGAAGGTCTTCCTGCCATTTCTACCGTTGTGCTTTCTATCGGCGTGCAACGGATGGTGAAGAAAAACGCGATTATCCGCACGCTTCCTTCCGTGGAAACCTTGGGAACTGCCACGGTGATTTGTTCCGACAAAACGGGTACGTTGACACAAAATAAAATGACCGTGCTGCGTGCATACGTGGATGACAAAATGAGCTCTTACGATGCTTCCGAAAACGGAAATATTTCCGATGCAGAACAAAAATTGCTTCAAACGGCCGTGCTTTGTTCCGATGCGCATCTGAATATCGAAAACGGACAGCCGAAAACTGCCGGCGACCCGACTGAAACGGCTTTGCTGGATGTGGGTCTGAAATTTGGCATTAATAAAAATGACGTTGAAAAGCAGTTTGAACGCGTGGCAGAAATTCCATTCGACAGCGAGCGGAAACGAATGACAACCGTTAATAAAATCTCTGAAAATGAATTTACGGTCAATGTAAAAGGTGGTTTGGATGAGATTTTGAGCGTTTCAACACATATTTTTGAAAATGGAAAAACGCGCCCAATCACCAAAGCCGACGCTGAAAAAATCAATCAAGTAAACGAAGAAATGGCGAGCAACGCCCTTCGTGTGCTTGCAATGGCGTACAAAACGCTGGACAAAGCACCGGCAGACACAAGCGTGGATGCGCTCGAAAGCGAACTGATTTTCCTCGGATTGGTGGGAATGATTGACCCGGCGCGTCCGGAAGTGATTGATGCCGTGGCAAAATGTATGACCGCGGGCATTCGTACGGTGATGATTACCGGCGACCACAAAATTACCGCCACCGCCATTGCCAAAGAAATCGGCATTATGGACGATGACGACATAGCCATTACGGGAACGGAATTGGAAAAAATGAGCGATGATGAGCTTTTTAATCGGGTGAAAGGAATCTCGGTGTATGCTCGCGTGGCACCGGAACACAAAGTCCGCATTGTGAAAGCGTGGCAAAAACACAACGATGTGGTGGCTATGACCGGCGACGGCGTGAACGATGCGCCTGCACTAAAACAAGCCGACATAGGCGCTGCGATGGGAATTGTGGGTACGGAAGTAGCGAAAGACGCGGCCGATATGGTTTTGACCGATGATAATTTTGCGACCATTGTTTCGGCCGTGGAAGAAGGGCGCCGGATTTATGCCAATATTCTGAAAGCAGTTCAGTTTCTGCTATCGTGTAATGTTGGCGAAATTGTGCTTCTGCTGATTACTTCACTTGCCAATCTGGGTGCACCGCTTATCCCAATCCATATTCTTTGGGTAAATCTGGTAACTGATAGTATGCCTGCGCTGGCGCTCAGCGTGGATCCGGCAGAAAAGGACGTGATGCAACGCAAACCGCGTGACCCGAAACAAGGATTTATGACCAAAGGCGTGGTTTGGCGGACACTTTATCAGGGTGTGATGATTGGATTACTTTCGTTAGCAGCATTCCTTATCGGGAAAAATGACGGCGGAATTCCACTCGGACAAACGATGGCATTCTCTGTACTTGCCTTCTCGCAGTTGTTTCACGTAAACAACCTGCATTCTTACAGAAAATCAGCGTTCACATTTAATCCGCTTTGGAACAAACCGTTGATTTTAGCCATTTTCGGTTCTGCCTTAATGATGGCTGTAACGCTCTTTATTCCGCCTGTTCGCGAACTATTCGGATTGGTATTGATGGACAGCATTCACTGGTGGATTGTACTGGGATTGTCAGTTGCTCCGATTGCCATCGTGGAAATTTTCAAACTGTTGAGAATAAATACGATGAAGGATGATGAATAGAAAATAGAAGAGGAAGATACAAGAAGATGCCAACCGTGGTTAAACATCACATGTTGCACCTTTAGTTCAATAATAAGACAGACAAAGCTCTATTTTTTTGGCTGTCTGTTTATAGGTGTGATTCAAAAATGAGGAATACAACTAATTTTTACTAAATTTGTGGTTGAATACAAATTATCTCGTATGGAACCTAAATTAAAAAACGTTTACAAAGTTATTCGAGGATTTCTCATACTAACTATCCTGATGAACGTAGCAATCAGTGCTTACTATCTGATTTTTAATCAAAAACCGGAATTGGAGAATGTAATCCGTGAAGATATTTCCTTTCGGTTGCAACTTGTTTTTGTGGCAACAATCACACTTATTGCCACTTACCTTCCTTCTTATTTAGACAGCAGGAAAAACATTCAGTTACCCGAGGTTCTGGAAATTACCGTAATTATTTTTATGATTGCGGCGGGATACCTGAGTCAGCGCTTCAATCTTTTCGTACGGTTTCACTGGTGGGATGATGTGCTGCATTTCACCTCGGGCACCTTTATCGCTGTTGCCGGGTTTTTACTGATTTACATGCTGAATTACCGATACAGTTTCGATCTTAATCCTTGGCTCATAGCTATTTTCACTTTCTCATTTTCGGTAGCGGTGGCAGTTTTTTGGGAAATAGCCGAATTTGCAGCGGATGCATTGTGGCAGACCAACTACCAGAAATGGGATGTTCCTGCTGACACACCTTTACTAGGCAAACCTTATCAGGGACTGGCCTTACGGGACACGATGGCCGATTTAATCATTGCTTCCACAGGAGCACTTATCGTTTCCGTACTGGTTTTCTTTTCTGTAAACAAGAACAGCGATGAAACGATAAGAAAAATCAGCAAACTGTTTAATAAAAATCAGTAATCCCTTGACTTAAAGCTGAGATTTATTTCAATTTTTCAACCTGCTCTATCAATTTTTCCACGCCTTTATTCCAGTCGGTATACAGTTTTTGGAAGTAATCTTTGACGGCTTTTGGATTTTGACCGCCTCCGCCGTGGTTGATTCTGCGGATGTGTTCGGCTGTAAATTCAGCAATTTCCATGACCAGCTCGTCAGCTTTTGCCTCATTGACTTTATCAGAAATCAGCGTTTTGAAAAATACATCCGTGATCAGTTCCGACGAAATGTAATGCATGGTTTTTTTTAGTTTTCGCTTGCTGGCCATAATTCAGAATTTTAGTTGGTTTGACATCAGATATTTAGGTGTACGAAGCATAAACATCTTAAAGTTTTATAAAAAAGGTTTAATCGTTAATCGTGTGAAACAAAGATAAATTTAATAAATTTGCATCAGAATGATAAACTATATTTCTGATGGAAACCAGTTACAAATTATACGAACGTCTTCTTCGTTTAGGTTCCGATTGGGTCGTAACCCATATCGATATTGATGATGTCCACGATGCTATTCATATAACCATTTCTTATAGAGGTAATGAATGGTTGGATAAGCAAACGGGTGAACTTTTACCTATTTTTGATTATCGTCAAGAGCGTATTTGGCGTCATTTAGACAGTATGGAACACGCTACATTCATTCATTGTCTTCTTCCTCGCGTACGCACTTCAGATGGAAAAATCCACACAGTGGAAGTTGATTGGGCAGACGCAGGGATTTCACATACCAAAAAGTTTGAAAATCTCTGCATAAGCACGCTACAGGCGACACATTGTCAAAAAACAGCCTCTGAATTGATGGATATCAGCGATGACAAAATGTGCGGTATCATGCACCGAAGTGTTGCCCGCGGACTTGAGAAACGTGATTTGTCAACCGTTCGCAAAATCAGCCTTGATGAAAAAAGCTACGGCAAAGGACATCAATACATCAGCGTGCTTTCCAATAGTTGCAACGGCACAATACTGGACGTAGAAAAAGACCGTACTGAGCAGGCTGCAAGTAACTTGCTGAAGAAAACACTGAATCCCGATAGGCTCTCGTGCATATCTTCTACATGCTGCGACATGTGGGATGCTTTTATTAATGCATTAAAAAAAACTGTCCAAACTCCGAGTTGGTTCACGATAAGTTTCACGTTGTCAAATACTTGACCAGCGCTATTGATCAAACGCGACGCGAAGAAGTAAAGAGTGAACCTTTGTTGAAGAAAACCCGCTTTATTTTCCTTAAGCGTTTAGATACGATGACAGAAAATCAACGGATAAAGTTTGAAACAGAAAATCTTGCAAACTCGAAAACTGCAGCTGCATGGCGTATGAGAGAAAATTTTTTAGCTCTCTATGAATGTAAAACACAAAAAGAGGCTAAAACCTACTTTCAAACTTGGTATAAAAGCGTTATACACTCTAAAAACGAACATATGAAAAAGGCGGCTAAAACTATCAAAGAACACGTAGATAATATTGTAACTCAAATATCGAATAATATAAGCAACGGACGAGCTGAACAAGCAAATAGTAAAATTGCAAAAATACAACGTGTTGCTCAAGGATACCATAACTTTGAAAATCTTAGAGCGGCTATACTATTTTTCAATGGTGGACTATCTTTGTTTCACACGATTAACGATTAAACCTCCAAAAATAATCTTTTTTATTCAGATATTGTAATATTGAGGAAAAACACTAAATTTGCATAGGTAACAACAGAAATTACGTTTACTTTAATTCCTAAAAAATATTGTATGTTTGACAACCAGCACAGATCGTTCGTAGCCATCAACGATGAAAAAGAAATCTGTTTTTTGCCAAAAATGGCAAACAGACACGGCTTAATTACCGGTGCAACCGGAACCGGGAAAACCATTAGTCTTCAGGTGCTTGCCGAGACATTCAGCAATATGGGCGTTCCTGTTTTTGCTGCGGATATGAAAGGCGACCTTTCCGGCGTGGCAAAAATTGGCGGAAATAAAGAAAGCGTTACCAAACGCGTGGCTCAATTTGGCTTAGCCGAAAAAGGATTTGAATATAAATCCTGCCCTGTGCAGTTTTGGGATGTATTTGGCGAGCAAGGACATCCGGTTCGCACTACGGTTTCGGAACTTGGCCCGCTTTTGCTGGAACGACTACTAATGCTCAATGAAACGCAAGGTGCAGTGCTTTCGCTCGTTTTCAAAATTGCTGATGACAACGATTTGCTGCTGCTCGACCTGAAAGATCTGCAAAAAATGCTGCAATATGTAGGCGATAATCGTGCACAATTTACTACTACTTACGGTAATATTTCTTCGCAAAGCATCGGTGCAATTCAGCGTAATTTGGCTCGACTAGAGAGCGAAGGCGGCGAAGTTTTCTTTGGTGAACCGGAACTGAACATTATCGATTTGATTAAAACCGACAATCGCGGCAAGGGCGTAATCAACATTCTGGCGGCTGACAAACTGATGAATTCGCCGAGAATTTACACCACATTCCTGCTTTGGTTGCTTTCTGATTTATTTGAAAATATGCCGGAAGTGGGCGATATGGAAAAACCAAAATTGGTGTTCTTCTTCGACGAAGCACACATGCTTTTCAACGATATGCCGAAAATTCTTCTGGAAAAAGTAGAGCAAATCGTTCGCTTAATCCGCTCAAAAGGAATTGGAATTTACTTTATCACTCAAAATCCGGCCGACATTCCTGAAACTATTCTCGGACAGCTTGGAAACCGCATTCAGCACGCACTACGTGCTTACACGCCTAATGACCAGAAAGCCGTGAAAGTTGCTGCCAATACTTTCCGCGCCAATCCGAAATTTGACACGGAAACTGCAATTACCGAACTTGGTACCGGTGAAGCTTTGGTTTCATTCCTGGATGAAAAAGGTGCGCCAAATCCTGTGGAACGCGCTTTCATTCTACCACCGGAAGGACAAATCGGACCTATCACGCCACAAGAACGGACGCAAATTATCCAATCTTCGTTGCTATACGGTTTGTATGAAAAAGAGGTTGATCGGATTTCGGCTTTTGAAATCATTGCAGAAAGAATGCAGGCCGACGACCTTCAGAAACAACAACTGGAAGAACAAAAACAGATGGAAATCCAGCGTCGTCAGCAGGAAAAAGCACAACGTGAAGCCGAAAAACAAAAACGTGCCGCTGCCAAAGACGATGTTTTCGGTGGATTGCTGAAAGATGTGGGACGCACCGTAGGTCGTCAGATGACTACACAAATTGGTCGAAGCATCACACGAACTATTTTAGGCGCATTTTTCGGAAAGAAATAATCCGAGAGTTTTAACGATAAAAAAACGGCGTTCACTTTCACAAGTGTACGCCGTTTAACTTTCTATTCGATTTTGAATTGAAAGAAAATCCTATTTTTTTGTTTTTGTAAATCTATTGTTCAGTTCTTTGATTACTTCGGTAGTGATATCGTAGCCTTGACCAGCAAAAAGCACATTGTCATTTCCGGTATTGCTAAGGATAATTTGATATTTTCCGCTTTTATTGTAATCTTTCAAGAACGCATTTACAGTATCACGAAGCTGCTCACTCATTTTTTGTTGCTGTTCCATCAGCTGCTGAGTAAGGTTTGCTTCCATTTTTTGCAAATCTTGCTGCTTTTGCATGATGCTTCTTTGTGCATCTTCTGCTCTCTCACGGCTCAAAAACGCCTGATTTTCCAGTTTACGATTAAAATCGTCCATTTCAGTCTGAAGTTGACGCGCTTTTTGGTTTAGTGTTGCTCTGGAATTTTCTTGTCTGCTGATTAGCGCTTCGTTTGCATTTTTAGCAAATGTATAATTCAAAAGCAGTGAATCGATATTTACATACGCTATCGGCATTTTCTGAACTACCAGAGAATCGCCTTCTTTTACAACGTTAGTTGCTTCCGCAGCTGATTTTTTTCCCAAAACTAGGATAAACAAGATAATTACAGCAATAAGTAAAATACCATTTAAAATAAGTGAGAGATTTTTCATCTGTATTTAATTTTAGTTTTTAATTTTTTCGGCGAAACATACCATTTTTATTCTTTCATGTTTGAGAGATTTCTCAAATAGCTGTTTCAAGTGATTATGTTTTAGTTTATTTTTCTATTTCCTGAATGATTTTTGATACATCAATTTTTGGTTTGTTTTTTCGAGCGTCGGCATCCTGTGTGGTAGCGCAGCTTACACCTCTATCCTTTAGTGCCTGACTTCCGCCAATGTGGATATTGGGAAACTTGCCGTCTTTGAATAAAAATATCTTGAACCCAAGCAAAAATACTGCTGCCAGGATTAGCACAAGAGATATTATAATTGTAGCCAGAAGGTTCATTTTATTAATTTGCTTAAATTTAGCGTACAAAGATAATTGTTTTGAAACAGATAAAATGAATAGAAATCCAAATTTTAGAAAAAAGAATGATTGGATGTTGCTTTTTAACTTTTCTTAAACAAAATACGCCTGTGAGGTATCTATAAATATAACGTTAGCTGATAATTACAAGAAAGGTGTGCAGTTTTATATCTGCACACCTTCAATCATTTAATTGTCAAAAATTTATTGCAAAATCATGCTTAGAAGCCACCTAATTTGCTAACCAAATCCCAGTTAACCACGTTCCAGAATGCTTTTGCATACTCGCCGCGTTTGTTTTGGTATTTTAGATAATATGCATGTTCCCACACGTCAAGTCCCAAAATCGGTGTATCACCGGCTGTGCTGCTTGACATCAGGTAATTATCTTGATTTGGTGTAGATTCAATTTTCAATGAACCGTCCGCTTTTTTCACCAGCCAAGCCCAACCTGAACCAAAACGTCCAAGTGCAGCTTTTTCAAACTCATCTTTGAAAGCATCTACGCTACCGAAGTTATCAACCAAAGCTTTTTCCAAAGTTGAAGAAAGAAAAGTAGAACCTGCCGGAGCAAGAACTTTCCAGAAGAAATCGTGGTTAAAATGTCCGCCACCGTTGTTGCGCACTGCACCTTGAATGTCTGCAGGAAGTTGATCCAAAGATTGTAAAAGATCATTCAGACTTTTTTCTGCAAATTCAGAATGTTTTGCTAAAGCAGCATTTAGGTTATTTACATACGCTTGGTGGTGAGCAGTATGGTGAATACGCATTGTAGTTTCGTCGATAAATGGCTCCAACGCATTGTAAGCGTATGGCAGCTCAGGCAAAGAATAATTCATAATAATTTATAATGTTTAATTGTTAATAATTTCTTGTTATTTATAATCATTAAACATAACGAAGCCCTGTTTTGTTTAGATGCAAATTCTAAAATTTGCAAAAATCAAGTCAATTTGTTGGCTATGAACGAATTTCTTAGCATCTTTGCAGGAGAAAATAAATTTTATAAATTAATAAGACAATATGAGAAAAATTTTGGGTTTAATGTTGATGTCTGCCGTTATTTTGGCAGGAGCAACGTCTTGTAAATCAAAACAAAAAGTAGTTAATATTTCCGGTTCTGACATTGAAGCAACAGAAAGCACTACGGCAACTCAACCTGTTGTAGTTCAAGAAAGCACAGAAAGCAACGAACGCACCATTGGTGAAAAATTCAGCCTGGCTGACGGTGAAACTAACACAGCTGCTTTCAACAGAAAATATCACGTTGTAGTTGGAAGTTTCGGAGTTCAATCCAATGCTAAAAATCTTCAACGCACACTTAACAGCGAAGGCAACACCGCATTAATCGTAGTAAATGAGCAAGGTATGTTCCGCGTGCTGATTGCTTCTTACGATGAATACGCGCAGGCTCGCAACCGAATTACTCAAATAAGCAACCGCTTCCCGGATGCTTGGGTACTTCGTCAGAAATAATTTCTCTGAAAACTCACAAACGACTTTGTAAAACGCAAAGTCGTTTGTTTTTTAGCTTACTTTTTTCATAATAAAATGGCATACACATATCTTGGCATCGGAACTAATTTGGGTGATAAAGAATTGAACCTGAACACCGTAATTCAACACATCGCGCTTGAAATAGGCGATGTATTGAATGTTTCGTCGTTCTATCAGTCGAGAGCCTGGGGGTTTAATTCTGAGAATGATTTTCTGAATGCGGCATTGCTTGTCAATACAGACCTTATGCCTGTGGAATTGCTGGAAAAAGCGAAACAAATAGAGCGAAAAATGGGCAGAGCTGCCAAAAAATCTATCAATTATATTGACAGAATTATCGATATTGATATTTTGTTTTATGACAGACAGATTATTGATATGCCAAAATTAAAAATCCCACATCCATTAATTCAGATGCGGGATTTTGTTCTGGTTCCGATGGCAGAAATTGCGCCGAAACTAATTCACCCTGTTCTCAACGAAAGCATTCTCTCGCTGAAAAACAAATTATTTTTGTAAGTTAAAACTAAATCAATGGGATAATCACATTTTATTCCGTTTCAACTTCATTTTCTTTATCTTCTGCGCTGTGATAGTTTTCAAGCACTTGCTTGGCTCGCTCCAGGTCTTTATCAAAAACCATTAACTCTATTCCCCGTTCTTTGTCGTCAAAAATCGGAAAAACACCCACAAGCGTAGCGTCATTGTAAATGCATTCAATGCCGTTTTTCTTCAAAACATCTGCATCTACTTCGGCTTTGATTACCGTATCGTAATACTTTACAGCTACTAACTTATTTTCTTCCATGGCAAATAATTTTTAAAGTTAAGTACTATACATTTATAACATTATTATCCGTAATTTTGTTTCAAAATAAAAACTCTAAAATGTCATTTTATCAAAAGCATAAATACACTATCAAAAGAATCCGACGCAAAACGGTTTTACTTTTGCTTTTTCCGCCGTTACTTTTTGTTATTTTCCTTTTTAGAATAATGCCAATTCGCTGTGTGAGGAGATTTGCACGGTTTTTCGGAAAACAGTTTTATAATTTAGCCAAAAAAAATCGGGAATGGGCGCTTGCCAATTTGGAGCGAGTTTACAAAGATGAAATGACCGAAAATGAGCGCATTTCGTTAGCAAGAAGTAGTTTTATTGAAATTCTCACCGGATTTTTTGACTATATGGCTTATTCGCATCTTACCGACAAAAAGAAATTTTTCGAACTGATTGAAGTTGTGGGTGAAGAGCATCTCCGCAAAGCTTATAATCGCGGCAAAGGCGTAATCTGCTTGATGCCGCACATGAGTTCGTGGGAATTTGCAGCCATCACACCGCCGATGCTTGGTTACGAAACTTCAGCCGCCAGCCAATCTATGAAGATGGTTTTACTGGAAAAATTGATGGTCAAATTTCGCAGCAGTCGCGGCATGAAAAACATTACTCGCGAAGGTTCCTACCAGGCACTTACAGAAGTTCTGAACAGAGGCGAATGCTTAATTCTGATGACCGACCAAGACACGCGCGTGAAAGGAATTTTTGTCGATTTTCTGGGACATTCGGCCTATACGCCGCTCGGCGCATCACGACTTTTGGCTGATACAGAAGCTGCATTGGTACCCATGGCAATGACCAGAAAAGAGGACGGAAATTATCGTTTCCACATTCTGCCGGAAATTCCAACTATAAAAACAGATGACGTTGACGCTGATTTAAAAGCCAACACTCAAAATCAAAATAATTTCTACACCGAAATCATCCGCAAATTCCCTACACAATGGGTTTGGATGCATCGAAGATGGAAAACTACGCCGGCATCTCTTGCCGCCGTTTTGGAACAAAGACGAAAAATGAAAAAGAAGCAATAAGTATTTTTGCTAACTTTGCACCCAAATTATAAAATGATGAGTGAAAATCAATTAGTATATTCAAAAAATGTAATTGAATTTACAACCGTAGCAGTGGAAACCTGCCTGCTGCTTGAGAAAGCACGCGAATTCACCAAAGCTGATTTTATTTCCAAAGCGACAAAAATTCTACCGCTGCTTTATCTGAAAACAACTTTGCTTGAACTGGAAGAAAACGACGAAGTTTTTGGAATAGAGCGATTTGTGACGGAAGATGATTATCTGTACGTAAAAAATCAGGTGGAAAGCTTGCTGGGTGCAGATGACAGTTTTTTGGAAGTTTTTCATCCGGATATGCCTTACAGCGACACGCCGATTGCGGCTTTTATCTCTGAAAATCTGGCTGATATTTATCAGGAATTGAAAGATTTTGCGGCCAATTTCCAAATCGGCGAAGAGGAAATCATGACTTCCGCGCTTTACAACTGTGCTGAAAGTTTTTCAGAACACTGGGGACAAAAATTACTTAATGCTCTGCGTGCGCTACATGCTCTTCGATACAGCGATAATTTTGGAAATGAGGATGAAAACGATGAATTTAACCCATCAGAATACAGAAAACTGGATCGCGACAGTTTTTTAAGATTTCAAAGCGAAGAATAATTTCAACAAAAAAATGTTCAATCCAAAAATAACAAAAGAAGAAGTAAATCAACTGTCAATGGCCGACTTTTCGGGCAAAATTGTAGTTGTTGATACTCAAAAAGCCGTTCACAAAGCATTAGACGAACTTTTCAGCCAATCCGTTGTAGGAATTGACACCGAAACTCGCCCATCATTCAAGCGCGGCACAGTTCATAAAGTTTCACTCTTGCAGCTGGCTACCAACGAAACGGCGTATCTTTTCCGACTAAATAAAATCGGTTTCCCGGACAGATTAATCGAGTTTTTATCCGATGAGAAAATCCTGAAAATTGGTCTTTCACTTCGTGATGATTTCAACGGACTAGGGAAACAGAAAAAATTCAAACCGGCCGGATTTATTGACATTCAGAATATTGCCAAAGAATACGGAATTCTGGAACTCAGCCTGCAAAAGATTTTTGCCATTCTTTTTGAGCAAAAAATTTCTAAATCGCAGCGACTGAGCAATTGGGAAAATGAAATTCTCACCGAACAGCAACAGCTTTATGCCGCAACAGACGCCTGGGCTACACTTCAAATCTACTTGCGACTGAGCAACGAACAAAAAATTTCTAAAAAAGAACTTGCTAATATTATCGCCAAAGAAAACGGAGTACAAACCAACTAAACTTCAAATTTCACGACTTTTTTTAACTTAAATATCCACACACAGCTTATGATTACCATCAAACTAAAACCGAAAAAAGAAGAAAGTTTACTTCGTTTTCACCCATGGGTTTTTTCTGGTGCCATTCAGTCTATCGGCGGAAAACCAAATGAGGGCGATGTGGTAGAAGTGCTTGACAATAAAGGAAATTTCCTGGCTTTAGGGCATTATCAGGTGGGAAGTATCGCTGTGCGTGCGCTTAGTTTTGAGAAGCAAAATGTAAATGCCGATTTTTGGAAAAAGAAAATTGAGCAAGCTTATTTGTTACGCAAAGAGCTTGGTTTGGCCGAATCGGAAACGAACAACACCTACCGACTTATTCACGGCGAAGGCGATAGCTTGCCCGGCTTGATAGTAGATGTGTACGACGATACAGCCGTGATGCAGGCGCATTCCGTTGGTATGCACGTGAGCCGTGAGCCGCTTGCCAAAGCAATTTTGGATGTGGTGCCTAAAGTAAAAAACTTGTATTATAAGTCTGAAACCACACTTCCCTACTACGCACCGGTGGAAAAAGAGGATGGCTATTTGAATGGCAAGCAAAGCGACACTTTCAAAGCGATTGAAAACGGGCTGCAATTTGGTGTGGACTGGCTCAAAGGTCAGAAAACCGGATTTTTCGTGGATCAGCGTGACAATCGAAGTTTGCTGGAAAAATATTCTCATGGCAAATCGGTTCTAAATATGTTTTGCTACACCGGCGGATTTTCGGTCTATGCTCTTCGAGGCGGCGCAAAATTGGTTCATTCCGTGGATAGCTCGGCTAAAGCGATTGAACTTACCAACGAGAATGTTGCCCATAATTTCCCGACTGCCGAAAATCACAAGGCGTATGCTGAAGACGCGTTTAAGTTTTTCAGTGAAAAAAGAGCCGAATACGACTTGATAATCCTTGATCCGCCGGCTTTTGCCAAACACCGCGATGCAGTAAGAAACGCGCTAAAAGGCTACAAACGATTGAATGCAAAGGCGTTTCAACAGATTAAACCGAACGGGATTTTATTTACATTTTCCTGCTCGCAGGTAATTTCCAAGGATCAATTCCGATTAGCTGTTTTCAGTGCTGCTGCCGAAGCCAAAAGGAATGTGCGCATTCTTCACCAACTCAGCCAACCTGCTGATCACCCGATAAATATCTATCATCCTGAAGGCGAATATCTGAAAGGTTTGGTGCTTTTTGTGGAGTAATTCGGTATATTTTTTGTTGCAATATAAAAACGACTGATTTATTATACAAAAGGGTTTGTATTTAACATAATTTGCATTATTTAACATAAAACTCGCCCTTATTTTTTGATTTATTGAAATGAATGCATAAATTTGCAACCCATTTCATGTTAATTTAATATAAACTTTTACTAAAAAACCATTGCCTATTGCCCAAAATTACTTGATAACCCCAAATAATTTAAGTAATGAAAAATCTAATTCAACTCACCGACGAGCAGTTGGTACAGTTGTATGAGACTGGCAGTAACAATGCATTTGAAGTTTTATTAAATCGGTACAAATCTCGGGTTTATACCTATATTTTCCTCATTGTACGTAATAGAGAGCTTGCTGAAGATATCTTTCAAGATACCTTTATCAAAGCCATTGCCACCATACAACAAGGTCGTTATGTTGAGTCCGGTCGTTTTCTTGGCTGGATAAACCGAATTGCACACAATCTGATTATTGACCATTTCCGCAAAGAAAAAAACGAAAATACCTTCTCTACAGATGGTTTGGAGTACGATTATGTAAACAATTCCAAATATTCTGAGAAAAGTGTAGAAGACGTTATGAGCAACGAGCAAGTACTGCATGACGTAGTTCAGCTGATTGATTATTTGCCGGACAGCCAAAAAGTAGTGGTAAAAATGCGCTATTTTGAAGATTTAAGCTTCAAAGAAATTGCAGAACGCACGGATGTAAGCATCAATACGGCACTTGGACGCATGCGATATGCGCTGATGAACATGCGCCGGATTGCTACAGAAAATAATGTTCATCTGGAGATAAAATAATTTCCGCTTTACATACTATAATAAAATAATATGCGTTTGATTAGTAGTTATTTTAATTAACAAACTAACAAATGCCTATGCGGAAAAATTCTACTCCTATTAACATTACTCAACCATTAGAATTCGACGAAGTGAAAACTGCTAATCTATTCAGTCCGAGCGACGAAAGCATCAATAAAATTTTACAGTTTGCAGCTTCATACAGAGTTGAGAAAAGCTCAAAAAGTCACTACGTAGAATACTTTTTGAATTGAAAAAAGAAAGAAATTTTGAAAGAGAGTAAAACATCGTTTTTACTCTCTTTTTCATTCTCCCACCGCAATATTTTCAGGTATAATTTTTGTGAAAAGCTGAATTTAGAAAAAATCTTGATTTTTAATTCAATCGAGCATTCTTTTTATGTATCTTTGCAGGCTTAAAACTTTAAATCATATAAAATGATGAAATCTAGAATTATCTTTTTATCACTATTCTTGCTGTGTTTTACTTTTGGTTTTTCACAAGTATCACAGTTCACTCCCTATGATGAACTTCCCGAGTTAAACAAAACCTACAAACCGGTTTACTCAGACGACATGCCCGAATGGGGAAAAATGTTGTATCAATATCCTGTTAATTTCAACGTGATTGACAGAGCATTTATCAAATGGGAAGCTGCCAACAAAGACAAAAAAACGCCTTTGATGCGCTGGTACAAAATCTGGCGAAAAGCCATTACTCCTTACGTAAACGCGAATGGAGAAATTGAAGCGCCATCTGGCGAATTAGTTAATCAAAACCTGATCAAAGCGCAATCCAACTCACTAATGCCTCGTCGTGCACCTGCTGCAGGCAATAGTTCAAACTGGACTTTCTGGGGTCCGAAAGAAACTTTCTGGCTGAATGAAGGCGGAAGTGATTCTGCTCCAGGTGCTGCTCCTTGGCAAGCTAATGTGTATTCTTTTGACGTAACTGATAAAAATCCGAATTTGCTTTACGCCGGAACAGAAACCGGATTTGTAAACAAAACCGTAGATAAAGGAAAAAACTGGGCAATTACCGGACTGCATTATCCATTTGGCGGTGGAGTTGGAGCAATTGCTATTCACCCTGAAAATCTTGACACTGTTTTGGTAGGAGCCGGTGGAACTGTTCACAGAACATTGGATGGTGGTGCTACTTGGGCCAGAACATTTGGAGTTTCCGGAAGTGTAAACAGAATGAAATTTGATTACGAAGATCCAAATAATGCCATTACATGTACATCGGAAGGTGTATTTTTTACAAATAATTCCGGAGGAAACTGGACAAGAAGTTATGCAGGTGACACTTGGGACATTGAATACAAACCTGGTAGAAGCGACACTTTATATGCATTGACAAAAAATGCTTCAAACAAATTTGAATTCAGACAGTCAATCAACGGCGGTCGTAATTTCCAGGTAATTACAAGTTTCCCAGATTCTATCGACAATCACTCAGGAGGATTACTTGCTGTGACACCTGCAAATCCAAACTCAGTTTTAGCAATTATGCTTGCCAATAACATGAATCGTCGTCCATTTATCTTCGAAGGTATTTTGGAAAATGGAACATGGTCATGGCATCGCAGATATGTTGGTTCAGACGGTGCATTTACAAGTGCAACTTTGACTAATGGGCAAGGATATTTTGACTTGGTACTGGAAATTTCTCCAACGAATAAAAACATGGTTTTTGCAGGAACAACTTCTCTATTCAGATCTACTACTGCCGGAAGATATTGGTCACCGATTGGTGGATATGCGGGTAGATTTGCTGTCCACCCGGACATTCAGGATATGAAAATTCTGGCTAATGGCGATACTTGGCTTGCAACTGACGGTGGAATGAACTTGAGTACTGACTATTTCTCTTCATTAGACAAACATTTCCCACTAAATAATATGTTGATTGGCTCTGACTTATGGGGTTTCCACCAAGGCTGGAACGAAGATATTATTGTTGGAGGAAGATATCACAATGGAAATACTTCAATTGCTGACTTCTATGGCGACAAAGCACTAAGAATGGGTGGTGGAGAATCTGCAACTGGTTGGGTTATTCAAGGGAAAAGCCGCCACGTTGTGTTTGATGACCTTGGCAGCGGATGGATTATCCCGAAAACCGCAGAAGGAAGACCGGAAGGGCGTTTCCAGTTCTCAAAACACCCAAACATGGAAGCTTATGGAGCTTTAAGAAGTAACGTAGTAGCTCATCCATATTATTCCGGTCAACTTTACGTTGGAAGTGGAAATTCATTGTGGATTAGTAAAGACTTCGGCGTTTCCTTTGATTTACTTTATGAATTTAATGGAAGTGTCAGATTTTTCGACATCAGTAGTGCCAATCCGGATGTAATATATGTGGATGTAGCCGGACAAGGATTTTTCAAAAGTACTGATGGCGGACAAAGCTTCGTGAAGAAGAATCTATTTGCAGGCTCTAACGGCGGCAATATTCGATTTGTAATTTCACCTTACGATAGCGAAGTTCTTTATGCAACTATCACTCAAGGTGGATGGGACAATAGCAGAAGCCAAGTTTACAGAAGTATCAATGGCGGAACAAACTGGATGATCTGGTCAAGTTTTAGCTCATCAATCTATATAAAAACACTAGCTATCCAACCTACAAAAGATGGAAAAGACTTGGTTTATGCTCTAATAAATACCGGAGGTTTTGTTTCTGGTGATGTAAAATACAGAAAAGATGGCGACACTGGTGGATGGATTGATTATGGAACAGGTTATCCAAGTGGGTTGAGAATTAATCACGCATATCCATTCTACAGAGACAGCAAACTTCGTGTTGGTGGAAACGGTGGCGTCTGGGAAAGTCCATTGGCTGAAACCGATTTTATTCCGATTGTAGTTCCTTGGGTTGAGCAGTACGAATACAGTTCACCGCTTGACACAGTTCAGTTTGACTGTCACTCCTACTTAAATCACAAAGATGCGGTTTGGACATGGAGTTTCTCACCGGAAGCTTCTTTCATCAGCGACAAAAACGCTCGTAATCCGAAAGTAGTATTCCCAGAACCAGGACTTTACTCTGTAACCTTGAGCGTTACTCAAAATGGAGTTACTACGACTAAAACCGTTTCTGAAATGGTGAACGTTCGCCCTACTCCAACTTTGGATGATTGCGGAAATCCGGCAGAAATCCCGGGTCCGATGATGAAAGTTCTTTCTGTAGATAATTTCCAAGCAGGTGAAGACGGAAGTCGTGTATTGGACGGAAATGTAAGCACACTATGGCATACTGCTTGGAGCGGTACTCCATCGCACCCTCACCACATTATTATTGATTTGGGAGAACCTTTCAGCGTTAGCAAAATCATTCACACTCCACGTATGGATGGCTCAAACGGAAGAGTAAAAGATTATGAAATTTTTGTTTCAAACAGCGCCACAGATTGGGGTAAATACGTTGCAAAAGGAACTTTGGAAAACACAAGCGCTCCAACAACTTTTGATATTACTCCAACTATAGGACGTTACGTGAAATTCGTTGCACTTAGTGAAGTGAATGGAAGTGGATATACTTCTATTGCAGAGTTGGATTTTGTAGCTTGTAGAACTTCTACATCAGTAAATAAATATTTCAGCGACGAAAAAATTCACGCATTCCCAATTCCGGCAAGCAATGTATTTACTGTGAACTTGCCTTTCCAAAACGGCATGAATTCATATACTTACAATGTTTTCAGCACTACAGGTCAGCTTATGGAAACCGGGAAAGCTGGTGACACGCAGACTTCAATTCAAATTAACGTTACGAATTACGCTACTGGTCAGTACTTTGTATTACTTCAAGATGCTGCCGGAATTAATTATCGCGTGAAATTTGTAAAAAAATAATCCCTTAATCACATAATACAAAAGGCTGTTTTGACGAACAGCCTTTTGTTTATTAAATATCAGATGAAAAAAACTTTCTCACTTATTTTATCGCTATTTTTTTTCAATACCATTCTATCTGCAAGTGAATTTGAAATTGACACACTCAAAAATTTCAGATTGGATGATGTGGTGATTTCGGCTACTCGCTGGCAGCAATCTTCCGGAAATATTGCATCCAAAATTATCCAAATAAATCCATCGACTGTAGCACTACATAATCCGCAAACTACGGCCGATTTGCTTACACTTTCTGGAAAAGTTTATATGCAGAAAAGCCAGCAAGGCGGTGGAAGTCCGATGATACGCGGCTTTGCAACTAACCGCTTGCTTTACACCGTTGATGGAATTCGGATGAACACGGCTATCTTCAGAGCAGGGAACATCCAAAATGTAATCTCCATCGATCCATTTTCCATTGACAAAACAGAAGTTTTATTTGGCCCAAATTCGGTGATTTATGGAAGCGATGCGATTGGCGGAGTGATGAGTTTTCAAACTAAGCAAACAGCTTTTTCTTCCTCATACCAACCACTTATTAAAGGAAATTTAAACGGTAGATTTTCAAGCGTAAACAATGAAAAAACGGCACATTTTGATTTGAATATCGGATGGAAAAGGTGGGCAATTCTTACCAGTATTAGCAGTTTTAACTATGGTGACTTGATGCAAGGTAGCCACGGACCAACGGATTATATCAAGAAATTTGCTGAAGTCAAACGAATTGACGGCAAAGATGTAGCCATTATTAACAACAATCCGAAACTTCAAACTCCGTCAGGCTATTCTCAGCTCAATCTAATGCAAAAGGTGAGTTTCAAACCATCTGAAAACTGGAGCACCAATGCTGCATTTCATTATTCTGAAACTTCACCATATTCTCGCTACGATCGGCAATTGCGCCTTCGGAACGATTTGCCACGATATGCAGAATGGGATTACGGTCGCCAGCTTTGGTCAATGTTTTATTATGACGTAAATCACACTCAGAAAACGGCAATTTACGACCAAGCATCGCTTCGTTTGGCTGCTCAAAAGTTTGAAGAAAGCAGAATAGATCGGAGTTTTAATTCAAATCTACGAAACACACAAACAGAGCTGGTGGATGCATACTCTGCCAACTTGGATTTTGAGAAAAAAACAAGTGTGAAAAATGAGATTTTCTATGGTTTGGAATGGGTGAAAAACGATGTAACTTCAAACGGCATCTCCACGGACATTGATACGAACGATTCGCAAAAAAGTGTTGCTCGCTATCCGCAATCCGACTGGAATTCGATGGCAATCTATGCCAGTGACCATTACAGTTTCAATGAAAAAGTAAAAATCCAAGGTGGAATGCGATACAATTGGTTTTCGCTTCATGGGAAATTTGATGACGCGACTTTAGCAGTTTATCCGCTACCATTTCAAAACATTGACTTTCAGAGCGGTGCGCTGACCGGAAATGTTGGCGTTATTTTCAGACCGGATTACACCTGGGCTATCAGTGCCAATCTTTCTACCGGATTCCGCTCTCCCAACGTAGATGACATGGGGAAAATTTTTGACAGCGCGCCGGGAATTGTCGTTGTGCCCAATCCAAACTTGAAAGCTGAATACGCCAGCAATGTGGATGTGAGCGTGGTAAAAGTTTTTGGCGATGCACTCAAAATCGATTTGACAGGCTATTACACGCTGCTGAACAATGCATTAGTCAGACGTGCTTTCCAATTCAACGGAAACGACAGCATTCTTTATCAAGGCGAAATGAGCGGTGTAGAAGCAGTTCAGAATGCTGCAATTGCACGAGTTTACGGACTTCAATCGGGCATTGAGCTTAAACTTCCGGGAGGATTTTCGGCAAGTACGGATTTGAATTTCCAAAAAGGAATTGAAGAACTGGATAACGGTGAGCAAAGTCCTTCCAGACATGCGGCTCCTTTTTTTGGTGTAAGCCGATTAAATTACCAGTGGAGAAAAGTAAAAATGCAACTAAATGCTCAATATCAGGCTGAAAAATCACACGAGGAGATGCCGCACGAAGAGAAATCCAAAACTGAAATTTATGCCAAAGATACTGCTGGAAACACTTATTCGCCGGCTTGGTGGACGTTAAATTACCACGCGCAATGCCAGGTAAATGATAACATTTCTGTCAGCGCAGGCATCGAAAATATTTTGGATAAAAGATACAGACCTTATAGTTCAGGCATCTCGGCACCGGGCAGAAACTTACTGATTTCCTTGCATTTAAGTTTTTAAATTAGAGCAATTTAGTCTAAAAGTCATTCGCTTGTAAAATATCCGATTGGATTTGCTGAATTATTTTTTTTAATGTATGTTTGCAATAAAGAAATCAAATCAAGATGACAAAAATAATTTCCCCTTCCCTACTCTCAGCTGATTTTGGAAATCTGCAAGCCGACTGTGAAATGATCAATCGCAGTGCCGCCGAATGGCTGCACATTGATGTGATGGATGGCGTTTTTGTGCCGAATATTTCGTTCGGATTTCCGGTAATGGAAGCTGTGAAAAAACATTGCAAAAAGCCGCTTGACGTACACCTTATGATTGTAGAGCCGGAGAAATATGTAGAACGATTTGTGAAAGCTGGAGCAGACATTCTCACCGTTCATCTGGAAACGCTAAAAAACCCTTTTGACACACTACGAATGATACGTGATTTGGGAGTAAAAGTGGGAATTACCATCAATCCCGACGTGCCGGTCAACAGCCTTTATGGACTTGTTGGTCAAGTGGATATGGTGCTTTTGATGTCTGTTTTTGCCGGATATGGCGGTCAGAAATTCATTGAAGAAACATATACTCGAATTGAAGAACTGAAGTTGATAATTGAAGATGAAAATCCGGACTGCTTAATTGAAATTGATGGTGGCGTAAATACCGAGAATGCTCCAAAACTGTTTGAAGCTGGTGCGCACGTGCTTGTAGCCGGAAGTGCCGTTTTCAAATCGGACGATCCGCTTGCAACAATTCAAACGATGTTAAAATAAAGCTAAAATTTACAGGATTTTTGAGATATTTCTAAGAATTTTATGAACCTCCTGCAACGCACACCGTTCTTCCAACTGTTGCTTGCACTAGTGTCAGGCATTGTTTTATATCAGTTTATACAACTTCCGTTGTATTTGCTGATTTGTCTTTTGGGTCTTTCATTTCTGATAATTACACTCTCTTTTTTTCTACAAAAATCGGCCTTACAGTATCGTTTCCGCTACATTTTTGGTGTTGGCAGTTTTCTATGCATGGCTGTAATTGGTCACTGGCTGTGTCTGAATTTTGAGAAAAAAAGTGAATTTTCCGAGCTAAATCATCAGGCAATTTACGAAGCTGAACTTATCACTGCTCCGCAAGAAAAAGAACGCTCTTACACTTTCCAAGTTGAACTTTTGCAGCGATACGACAGCATCACAGCTAGTCCAGTGCGTGGAAAAGCCATTCTTTACATCCAAAAAGACAGTTTGCCACCAGACTTACTTCTCGGCGACCGAATAATGCTGGATGCTGAATTTAAGGCTCCCGATGGCGTGCAAAATCCGATGGGGTTTGATTATGCCAACTACCTGAAAAGGCAAGGAATTGGTGCTACAGCATACATTCCAACTGAAAAATGGCAGAAAACCGGACATAATTCAGCATTTTCAATTAGCCGATTTGCCAATAAATGCAGAAATTACCTCCTTGAAATTTACAGTAAATATAAGATTGACGGAGCTGAATTCGCAGTATTGGCGGCACTCACGCTCGGCTATACCGACAGCCTAGAACCCGATATTTACCAACTTTACAGCCACACGGGCGCAGTACATATCCTTTCTGTGAGCGGTTTGCATGTGGCAATTGTGTATGGAGCTATTTATTTTTTGCTTGGATTTCTTAAGCGAAATCGGCGAGAAATTGTGCTTCGAGTACTTATTTCTGTGATTTTCATTTGGGCTTATGCCATCATTACGGGACTTTCTCCGGCGGTGCTTCGTGCGTCAATGATGCTTTCGATAGTTGCAATAGGAACGATGTTAAATCGCCAAATGCAGATTTATAACAGTGTATTGGCTTCGGCGTTTGTTTTGCTGCTTTTCAATCCAAACTTAATTTTCAATATCGGATTTCAGTTAAGTTATTCAGCTGTGCTGAGCATTGTTGCATTTCAAAAATCCATCTCGCGGCTCTACACTCCAAAAAATAAAATTCTGAAATGGATTTGGGATTTAACCGCGGTTTCTTTGGCTGCACAACTTGGTACCGCACCTATTTCCGTTTATTATTTCAGCCAATTTCCGAACTACTTTTTACTCACAAACTACGCCGCAATTCCACTTTCAACCTGGATTATTTACGGTGCGATTTTGCTGCTTTTTGTTTCATTTATTCCAATTTTAGCTAGTGCTGTTGCATTTTTACTGAAATGGATGATTTGGCTGATGAATTACCTGCTCGCCTTAATTGTGACACTGCCCGGCTCCATCAGTATTTTGAGCATTACGGGCTTACAAATGATGATGCTGATTGCCGCAATTCTCTTTTTGACGGCCTTTGCTTACAACAAAAAGTTCGTTACACTGGCCGTTTCATTGAGTTTAATTTTGGGATTTTTCGTCAATCTTGCATGGCGTCAATTTGAAAGTATCGATAATTCAAAAATGATTGTTTTTTCGGATAATCGAACTCCGATTGTCAATTTTATTGATGGCAAAAAAAACTACGTTTACGCGACTGATGAACTAAAAGCAATGAATGTGGGGAATGCATATTGGCGTTCTTCTTTGCTGAAAATGCCTGAATTCCTGAGCAGAAATGATTGGTTTGAGGATGGATTTGCAAGTTTCAAAGGGAAACGTATTCTCATTCTGAAAGATGATCTTCTTCGCTATAAAACTTCCGAAAACCCGTTGGAAGTGGATTATTTGATAATCTCCAATCGATTAAAACCACGAATTGACGAAATTCTGGAACTAATCATTCCGAAAAAAATCATTGTGGATAAAAGTATTTCGCAATGGTACACAAACAGCATTCGGCAAGCGTGCGAAAAAAATAATATCGAGTTTTATTCCATTGCTGAAAGCGGCGCATATATCGCAGATTTCTATGAAAAATAAAAGGCAATCTAATACAGACTGCCTTTTATATGAATATTGAATAAGAAATTATTTCACAATCACTTTTTCAGCTTTTCCACTCAAACTGTTTTTAACAATGTAGATTCCTGGCTGTAATGTAACTGCAATACTTCCATTTGCAAGTGAGCGATTAGTTACTAAACGTCCATCAATTGCGAAAATATGAATTTGTACAACTTTAGAAGACGAATTTACTACTTCCAACTGACCTTTTTTAGGACTTAGTTTGATATTTGAAGACAATTCATCCAAACCTGTTCCAGAATCACGGACAAATTCTGCTACAATGGTAATATCTGTAGTGCCATTGTACACAAAACTTGTTTCGGTAGAAAGTATTGTGTTATCCGCCTTATTTTTCCAAGCTACAAATTTATATCCGGTAGCAGGAACAGCATTCATCGATACATTTACATTTGTAGCTTTTGAAACAGTTAATTCGGCTTCAGGGGTAGTTCCGTCATCTTTCAATATGCTGACTTCACCTGCTGTTGGTAAATTTACCTCTACAGACACTGTTTTCAAATCCACTTTTCTTAACCAAAACATCGAACCACGGCCTCCAGAATTGGAAATATCACCAACACCACCTCCTGAAGGTCTGAAAAGCACCAAATCAGTTAAAGTTCCTTGGCTGTTCAATCTTCCGACAGCTTCCACCGCATCATCAACCGGTGAAAAATAAAATGCTGTTCCGGTAACTCCACTTTGTCCTTGAATGCCTTCTACACCAGTAAAAGTAAATTTTGAACCTTCATCTGACATAAAAAACTTCGCGTTTACAACAGTTTCTGCTGGATTTGTAATCTGCTGACCAGTAAGTTTATTAATTATGACAAAACCATCTGTATTGTCACCTTCAAATCTCCAAAGATATTTATCTTTTCCTTGGTCTGGCAGTACAACTTCCGGAGCAACAGGCTTGTCGCCTTGAATAGGTGATGGAACATCCGGCAAAGCTCTGATTGCTGCATTCGAATTGACTGTAGCAGCTGAATTCAGGTTGTACCAAATCGGGTTTTCAGCAGTACTAAGCTCAATTGTAGTTGACAAAGCCTGAGCAAATAATCCATTTACATTGAGCATCATTAACACAGCAACAAGTGCTGAGAGAAAGTAGTTTTTTTTCATAGACTTTAATTTTTATTAATGTGAATAAATAAAATATGAATTTCGCAAAGTTATATAATCAGAATCAAATTTCAAATGAGTAAATATTTTTTTCCATAAGTTTCTTTAGATAAATTTTGTCTGAAAAATCGTACTTCAAAATCATACTGCGTTTATTCATCTTTTTTTGTTATTTTTGCAAATTGAATTTGAAAGAAAAATAAAATGATTTCCAAAGTTATAGCAGAAGATTTAGTTCACAAGGTAAAACGAGAAATTGAAAACGCAGAAAACATTGTCATAGTTTCTCATTTTGGTCCGGATGGCGACTCGCTGGGTGCATCGCTCGGAATGTGGCATTTTTTGATGACACTTGAAAAAACGCCGAAAGTCATTGTGCCTACTCCACCGCCTAATTTTCTAATGTGGATGCCGGGTGCTGACAAGGCTTTGATTTATGTATTTCAGCAAGAAGAAGCCGATAAACTAATTGCTAATGCTGATTTGATTTTGGCATTGGATTTCAACACGCCAAGCCGATTGGCAATGATGGCCGATGTGGTGGTGAATTCGAATGCACGAAAAATTCTTATCGACCATCACCTCAATCCGGACAAAGATTTCGTTAATCTGGTCCTTTCCTATCCTCAAATTTCATCTACGAGCGAACTGATTTTCCGTTTAATTTGCCGAATGGGACATTTTTCGGATATAAATCTTGGTTGCGCTGAGTGTATTTACACCGGAATGATGACAGATACAGGCGGATTTACTTATAATTCCAATCACGAAGAAATTTACTCCATCATCTACGAACTGATTAAAATCGGCGTGGACAAAGATGTGATTTATCGCCGTGTGTACGATACTTTTTCGGAGCACCGGATGCGATTGCAAGGATATTGCATTTACAAAAAAATGAAAATTTATCCGGAATATCAGGCTGCACTTATCACTTTGACACAGGAAGAAATGCGCGAGTTTAACTATGTAAACGGCGATGCAGAAGGCTTTGTAAACATTCCGCTTTCAATAAACGAAGTGATTTTCTCTGTATTTTTGCGCGAAGATCCAGACAAAATCAAAGTTTCACTTCGCTCACAAGGCACTTTCCCTGCCAATAAATTTGCCAGTGAAATCTTCAATGGTGGTGGACACTTAAATGCTTCTGGTGGAGAAAGTTATACCTCTATGGAAGAAGCTGTCAGAAAATTTGAAGAAGGACTGCCGAAATTCAAAGAATTTTTAAGCGAAGTAAAAAAGTAAGCCGATTTTTCTATAAAAAAGTAAGAATGAAGTACCTAATCATACTTGGTGATGGAATGGCTGATGAGCCGATAGCTTCGTTGGGAAATAAAACTCCGCTTCAAGCTGCTCACAAGCCGAATATTGACCGATTGACCGCGATGGGACGATGCGGAATGCTGGATACAATTCCCGAGGGATTTTCGCCCGGAAGCGAAATTGCCAATCTTTCCGTGCTTGGTTACGATGTAGCCAAAGTGTATGAAGGGCGCGGCACGCTGGAAGCGGCAAGTATGGGTGTGGAAATCGCTGAGGGTGAGATGGCTATGCGTTGTAATTTTGTTTGCATCGATGATAGCCAGCTGAAAAATCATTCGGCAGGACATATAAGCACGGAAGAAGCAAGGGAATTGATGCTATTTTTGCAAGAAAAATTGGGAAATGAAATTGTAAGTTTTCATCCGGGCGTATCTTATCGTCACGTGCTGAAAATGAAAAATGGGAACAAAAACATTCATTGCACACCGCCACACGACGTTCCGGAACAAGAATACAAACCGCTGCTAATCAAAGCACTTAGCACGGAAGCAGAAGAAACTGTTAATTTTCTTAATGCATTGATTTATAAATCAATGGGAATTTTGGAAAATCACTCGATAAATCTGAAACGTGCTGCAGCAGGCAAAGACAAAGCAAACAGCATTTGGCCATGGTCACCGGGTTACAAACCTTCAATGGAATTTTTGTTGCCACCGTTTGGATTGAAAAACGGCTCTGTGATTTCTGCCGTGGATTTGATAAAAGGAATTGGCGTGTATGCCGGGCTTAAAAACATAAGCGTGGAAGGTGCCACAGGACTTTACGACACAAACTACGAAGGAAAAGCGCAAGCCGCGATTGATGCTTTGCAAAGCGATGATTTTGTGTATTTGCACATTGAAGCAAGTGATGAAGCCGGTCACGAGGGCGATGCAGAGTTGAAGAAAAAGACGATTGAGGATTTGGATAGCCGTGTGGTAAAACCGATTTTAGACGAATTGCTCACATGGAAAGAACCCATTACGATAGCCTTACTTCCCGACCATCCAACACCATGTAAAATCCGCACTCACACGGCTGAGCCGGTGCCTTTCGTAATCTTTCAAACCGACAAAAAAGCGGATTTGGTAGATAAATACGATGAATTTTCCTGCAAAAACGGAAGTTTTGGATTGCTGAAAGGGCGGGAATTTATTGAATTATTTTTCAAATCAAAATTGGAATAAATAGCTAAGGATTTTTTGTAAAATTGCAAACTGAAGGAATAAAATACACCGGATCGAAGAAAAAGATTATTCCCCAAATTGTGGAAATTATCTGCGAGTTGGACAACATAAAAACTGTGTTGGACGGCTTCAGCGGCACCACCCGCGTCTCGCAAGCCTTTGCACAATTGGGCTACAATACCACTGCTAACGATGTTTCGCATTGGTCGGAAGTTTTTGCAAGTTGCTACCTCAAATCCCAAAAATCTGACAAATATTATCAGGAAAAAATAGATTATTTGAATTCGCTGAAAGGTTTTGAAGGCTGGTTTACAGAAAATTACGGTGCTGACAAATCCAAAGACGATATTATCAAAAAGCCATTTCAGCGTAAAAATACGCAAAAACTGGATGCTATTCGGGACGAAATTGATAAAATCGAACCTGAATGGGAAGATAAATCGGTGCTTCTCACAAGTTTAATTTATGCTTTGGACAAAGTCGATAATACGCTCGGGCATTTTGCAGCTTATTTGTCCGGCTGGTCGGTTCGCTCGGGTAAAGACCTGAAACTCAAGCTTCCAAAGCGCTTCCCGATTGTCAGTCAAAATGAAGTTATCAGAGATGACATTTTCAACACAATCGCCAATCGTGAGTTTGATTTTGCCTATTTTGATCCGCCATACGGCTCCAACAACGATAAAATGCCGCCAAGCCGCATTCGCTATGCGTCCTACTATCATATTTGGAAAACGGTTATTTTGAATGACAAACCACAAATTTTCGGCGCAGCCAATCGCCGTGAAGATAGTCGCGATACGAATTCGGCTTCTGTTTTTGAGGAATTCAGAAAAAACGATGAAAATCAATTTATTGCGATGAAAGCTCTTGAAAAACTGATAAGTGAAACCAAGGCTCGCTACATTTTACTGTCCTACAGTTCCGGCGGAAGAGCAACCAAACAAGAGTTAAGCGAGATTCTTAATTCATCAGGCAAACTACTGAAAACCATTGAAATAGATCACAAAAAAAACATTATGTCGCAAATGCGCTGGTCCAACGAATGGGTAAACAGCGATGGCAAACACAACGAATATTTATTTTTAATGGAAAAAACTTAGCTTCGTTGCAAGTTAGTTTTACATATCCTTTTCCGAAAAATTCATTCTCCCTAAAAATCAATCAAATGCAATATTACAGCACAAATAACTCCGCACTACAAGTAACTCTGGAAGAAGCAGTTATTAAAGGTTTAGCCGAAGACAAAGGGCTTTTTATGCCGGAAAAAATCAATCCACTTCCGGATGAATTTTTTGAAATAATAGGCACGCTTTCATTTCAAGAGATTGCACTTGAAGTGGCGAAAGCTTTTTTTAGAGAAGATATAGAAGCTGATGCGTTGGAAAAAATAGTGAATGAAACGCTGAATTTCGATACACCGTTGGTGGAAGTTGAGACGAATATCTATAGCTTGGAACTATTTCACGGACCGACGCTGGCATTCAAGGATGTTGGTGCGCGATTTATGTCGAGAGTGTTGGCTTATTTTATCAATCAGAAAGAGAAAAAGGAAAAAATCAACTTGCTTGTTGCCACATCGGGTGATACCGGAAGTGCCGTTGCCAACGGATTTTTGGGCGTAGATGGCATTCACGTTTATGTGCTTTATCCGAAAGGATTGGTGAGCAAAATTCAGGAAAGTCAGTTTACTAGTTTGGGGCAAAACATCACTGCATTGGAAGTAGATGGAACTTTTGACGACTGCCAACGATTAGTAAAATCGGCATTTTTGGACAAAGAGTTGAATGAGAAAATGCGCCTGACTTCCGCAAATTCTATTAACGTTGCAAGATTTTTACCGCAAGCATTCTACTATTTTTATGCATTTTCACAGCTGCGTTCTATGAACCCGAAACTGACCATTGAAGAGCTTGAAACGGTTGTTTGTGTGCCAAGTGGAAATTTCGGAAATATTACAGCCGGACTTTTTGCCAAGAAAATGGGTTTGCCAATTAAGCGATTTATTGCCGCCAACAACCGCAACGACATTTTCCTAGAATACCTTCAATCAGGCATTTATACACCCAAATCATCAGTTGCCACCATTGCGAACGCGATGGATGTGGGCGACCCGAGTAATTTTGTGCGGATTTTGGATTTATATAATCATTCTCACGCCGAAATTGCTGCTGAAATAAGCGGCACGAGTTATTCTGATGATGAAATTGCCGATGGAATTCGTGCTTGCCTTAGCGATAATAATTATCTACTCGATCCGCACGGTGCATGCGGTTATCTGGCGTTGAAATCCAGCTTAAAAGAAGATGAAAAAGGAATTTTCTTAGAAACGGCGCATCCTGCTAAATTTGCTGAAACTGTTTCAGAAATCATAGGCAAAGAGGTGAAAATTCCGCAGAAACTTCAAGAATTTATGAAAGGCAAAAAACAAAGCGTGGAATTAGGACGTGATTTTGAAGGATTTAAAGCCTTTTTATTGTCTCGCTGAAATTTAGAAAAACACAAAATATTATGAGAACAAAACTATTTTTACCAATTTTGATGCTGTCAGTATTTTCCGTTTTTTCTCAAAATAATGATAGCACGCTTTTGAAGGAAATTCAGAAACTAAACAACAAACTCGATGATTACAGGCATACATTTGATCAGATTTTGAAAAATGTGGACGATGTGCTGTGGTTTGAGCGAGTGAGCGATGTGGCACATATAGACAAAGTGCGGATTGCATCCACGCCTCGTTGGAAGCCGAGAACGCCCGATGACCGATTTGCAGGAAATAAATTGCAGATTTACGCCTACGTTTTTATTCCCAAAAATATTAGTTCCAAACAAAAATACCCGCTGATTGTCCTTCCGCACGGCGGTGTGCACGCCGATTTTACGACTTATCACACGCACATTGTCCGCGAAATGATGGCACAGGGCTACATTGTGGTGGCGCCGGAATACCGTGGCAGTACAGGTTATGGCAAAATGTACTATGAAAACATTGACTACGGCGGTCGTGAAAACGACGATGCAATGGCGAGCCGAAATTATATGCTTGAAAATTATAGTTTTGTGGATAAAGACCGCGTGGCAGTGGTGGGTTGGAGCCACGGCGGAATGATAGCACTGATGCAGGTTTTACAGCATCCGGAAGCTTATAAATGTGCCTTTGCAGGTGTGCCGGTAAGCGATTTGCACAGTCGGCTTGGCTCACACGATACAAGTTACACCGAGTATTTTTCGGCCGATTATTTTATCGGACAGACACCGCAGGAAAATCCGCAGGAATACACGCGCCGATCGCCCACGCACTACGCCAAAAACCTCCAAACTCCGCTCCTTATCCACACCAATACGAACGATAACGATGTGTACGTGGAGGAAGTGAAACTGATGATTGACAGCCTGAAATTTCACGGAAAGGAATTTGAATACCGGATTTTTGAAAATTCATCCGGCGGACACAGTTTTGACAGGATTGATATGAAGGAAGCAACCGATATTCGCTTTACCATCTATAAATTTCTGGAAAAACATCTTAAACCTCCAAAGACTTTCAAATCAAGGAGTGATATAAGGAAAGCCGGGTATAGGTTTGAGTGAGTTAATTACCTCAACAAAAAATACAATATCACCACCCAAACTACCATGAAAATAAATCCCAGGAGAAATATTTTTTTAATTTTCGCGTAATCTTTTTTTATTAAAGCCAGGTATAAGATATATCCAAAAAAAAATGACAATTAGTGCAATTGCGATAAAAGGGTAGCTCATAGGAGTAGTGGTTAAATGTTTAGAGGATAACGTTAGGATTTAGTAAAATGTTTTGAATTCCCTTGCTCTCCAAACCCAATCCGATGTCCAATTTCTGCCAATGATTTCTCTAATAATTTCAAATCATCTTCGTTGCTTTGGTCGGAAATGGGTTTATTTTCGTAGAGAAAATAATCGTCACGGTATTTTCGTGGTGTGATATTGGGCATCAGTACATTGGCGCCAATTTGTATGGCTCGCATGCGGGCGTTTTTCTCGATGGATTGCAGGGCAGTGGTGGAAGCGATGTTAATATCAGGCATCAATATGCGTAAAATAGCTACCATTTTTAGTGCCAGATTCAGCCGTTTTTTCAATGGCGATAATTCATCTTTGAACTGATATAATGGCGTTTCGTGATGTTCGATGTAAGGTCCCATGCCACACATCACGATGTCGAAGTTTTTCATAAACAGTAAATCGTTCGCCAAATCTTCGATGGTCTGAAACGGCAGACCAATCATCACGCCCGTTCCGGTCTGGTAACCGATGGATTTAAGTATTTCTAATGCATCCAAACGCTTTTCCACGCTGTGTTTACGGGTATTCGGATGAAGTTTTCGGTAGAGTTCCGGATTGGAAGTTTCCACACGAAGCAGATAACGTTTCGCACCACTTTCAAACCATTTTCGGTAGGTTTTTTCGGACTGCTCGCCACAGGAAAGAGTAATGCCAAGTTCGCCGTTGGTCATTTCCATGGTTTTAAGCAGAATACGATTGATTTTTTCTGTAAAAGCCGGACTTTGTATCTCTCCCGACTGAATTGCCACCGAACCGTAACCGTTTTCATACGCAAAGCGAACTGCTTCCAGCACTTCTTCCTCGCTGATGGAATAGCGATGCACAGCGGAATTGGACTTTCGGATACCGCAGTAATAGCAATCCTTCTCGCAGATATTGGACAATTCAATCAATCCCCGCAAATAAACCGTATTGCCGACGTTTTGCAATTTGATTTTATTCGAAAAATCAAAAAGCAGTTTTTCGTCGTCACCATCAGCATTCAAAAGGCGAATGATTTCGTCTTTTGAATGTGTGTCTTTGGTGAGAATTGATTGAATTTGCATTATTAAATATGTTTGAAATCTCTAACCCTTCCCCCTGCGGGTACTTCCCTTTACAAAAAGGGAAGATTGGTTAGTGCAATGTACAAACATTCAAATAAGCAATAAATTACCATGTTTTTTCGTCATACTTGCATACCAAAAGTCCCCCTTTGGGGGATTTAGGGGGCTTTCTTTCACTTCACATCTACCTCAATCCACTTCGACCTGTCCGGAGGAGTTGGAGTGACGATTTTTTTGCGTGGATTGCGTTTGAGTTCGTCGAGCAAAACTTCCACCGCTTTTTGGATGCCGGGATCATTGCCTTTGGCAAGTTCTTCCGGTCTGTCAACTACCTCAATATCAGGCGAAACACCGATACCTTCAATCAGCCATTCACCGTTTTCATCATAAATTCCAAAGCGAGGAACGGAAATATATCCGCCATCAACCAAGCGTGCATTGCCCGAAATACCGACCAATCCGCCCCAAGTGCGTGTTCCGATGAGTTTTCCTTCGCCCGTTTTCTTAAAGAAATAAGGGAAAGCATCGCCACCGGACGAGGAATATCCGTTAATCAACATCGCTTTGGGGCCATCGTGCGCAATTCCCGGCGATTTCATCGGTTGCGTAATGCCGTTTTGGTACCAGTACACCAGCGTGCGACGATTGAGGAAATCAATCATTCTGTCCGGTATAAATCCGCCGCCATTGTAGCGGTCGTCGATGATTAGCGCATCTTTGTCGTTGTATGAATACATCCCTCGGTGAAGCTCGCGATTTCCTTCTATAGCGGTGTTTGGTACGTGGATGTATCCAATTTTTCCACCCGAAAGTTTGTCCACCATCGCCCGTCGCTCGTTCACCCAATCCATGTAACGCAATTCCTGCTCGGAAGTGATGGTTTTCACGTTGTAAGTTTTCGCTCCTGATACCGAAGGTGAGGTGTTTATGGCCAATTCCACGTAACGATTTCCCCAATTTTCGAGCAGTTCGTACGGGTTGGTTTCAGTGGTCATATTTTGGCCGTTAATACTGATAATATAATCACCTTCTTTCACATTTATTCCGCTTTCGGTGAGTGGTGATCGACGGCTTTCGTTCCAGTTTTCGCCTGCGTAAATCTTCTTGATTTTGTAGCGTTTGGCAGACAAATCGGCTTCCAGTTCGGCACCCAGCAAACCGCCTTCAATGCGCTCCACCTTACCAATATCACCCCAATCCACATAAGCGTGTCCGGTGTTGGTTTCACTCACAATTTCATTGAGTATGTAGTCCAAATCGAAACGGCTCGGCACGTCAGGCAGGAGCTCGCCGTACTTTTTCTGAACGGCACCCCAGTCCATTCCATGTAGGTTTCCAACGTAAAAATAGTCGCGGAAAATACGGAAAGCATCCACATAAATCTGGTTCCATTCCTTCCGCGGATCGATTTTCATAGTCAAATTCGACAGGTCGATTTTCGAAGCTCCGGCTTTTTGTCCGCTTTGATTTTTTGCTACCGCAAAGTCTCTTCCGGCACGGTAAATAAAGCTTTTTCC
>CAZCIU010000019.1:0-6592 GCA_964498765.1 uncultured Paludibacter sp.
CTCCATACGTGAAGCTGGTTACACAACTTTACGGTAACCGCCAAATGGTAGCCAACGCAACAGGTTGTAGCTCTATTTACTCTGCATCTGCTCCTTCTACTCCTTACACTACGGGAGCTGACGGTCGCGGTCCGGCTTGGGCAAACTCACTCTTCGAAGACAACGCTGAATTCGGAATGGGTATGGTAATGGCCGAAGAAAAAATGCAGGCCCGCATCCTTCGCTTGATGACAGAAGCTCTTGAAAGCGACTGCTGTTCAGACGAATTGAAAGATTTGTTCAGAGAATGGATTGACAATCGCTTTGATGGTGATGCTACATTGGCATTGGAAGCTAAAATCACTCCTTTGGTAAAAGCTTGTGCTTGTGATCATTGTCAAAAAATTGCTGATTTGAGCCACTTCCTGGTAAAACGTTCACAGTGGATTATCGGTGGTGACGGATGGGCGTATGACATCGGTTTCGGTGGACTTGACCACGTAATTGCTTCCGGTAAAAATGTAAATATCCTGGTACTTGATACAGAAGTTTACTCCAACACCGGCGGTCAGGCTTCAAAATCAACTCCGGTAGGTGCAGTAGCTAAATTTGCCGCAGCAGGAAAACGCATTCGTAAAAAAGACCTGGGTATGATTGCAGCAACTTATGGTTATGTTTACGTGGCACAAGTGGCTATGGGTGCTAACCAGTCACAAACGCTGAAAGCTATCCGCGAAGCAGAAGAATATGACGGACCATCTATCGTAATTGCTTACTCTCCATGTATCGCACACGGTTTGATAGCCGGAATGGGCAAAGCGCAAGACGAACAAAAACGCGCCGTAGCTTGCGGTTACTGGCATTTGTATCGTTTTGATCCACGTCTGCAAGACGAAGGTAAAAACCCAATGCAACTGGATAGCAAAGAACCGGATTGGTCACTGTTCCAAGACTTCCTGAAAGGTGAAGTGCGTTACACTTCTTTGATCAAACAATTCCCTGCCGAAGCAGACGAACTGTTCAAAGCAGCTGAGAAAAACGCAAGATGGCGCTACAACGGCTACAAACGTATGGCAAATGCTGTTTACGAACAAGCTGTGGCTCCAAAACATCAAATCGACGAACTGAAAGAAAAGTCAAAGAAAGACCCGAAACAAGACGGAAGTGCTGATGTGATTGTACAAGACACTAAATAAGTTGGAAGTCGGAAGACCGAAGACAGGCCCCCTCTAAATCTCCCCCACAGGGGGAGACTTTTAAAAGCGTTGCTCGAAAGAGTGACGCTTTTTTTTATAGGAAATTCTTTGAGTAATTTCAAATTTGCTTACTTTTGTATTTTGCAACAATTAGCAGATTTTTCGATGCGTAATCGTAAATCTAAAACCAAAAATCGTAATTCAAAAATGCTTCATCCACACTTCAATACTCAGCATCACAAAACCACCGAATTTGAAACTCCATACAGCGTAGAATTTTACTCTTTGCTGATGTTTCGGGGTGAAAGTAATTTTACCGTAGATGATACGCCGTACAGTTCTGAGGGCTTTACTTTGCTGTTTTTGACGCCTTATCAGCGTTTTCAGTGGTTAAGTGGTACGGAGGAGGATATCCGTCTGATGCATTTTCACGGTGATTTTTACTGCATAGAATACCATAAAAAAGAAGTGGCCTGCAATGGACTTTTGTTCAATAATATCTACCTGAGACCCTATATCGAAGTTTCGGAGCAGGTTTGGAACGAGGTGATTTTTACGCTGGATAAAATTGCCGAATACTCGCTCACCGAAGGCGACAGCTATTCCGAAGCCGTGGTTCGCTCCTATCTGCAACTTATTCTGGCTATCAGCAGTCGCACCAAAGCTCTCGAAATGGAAAAATCCGAGCAGGAAAATGTGGAAATCACCAATGAAATTGCACAGTTCCGCCAGTTGATTGACGAGAATTTCATCAACGAACGTAGCATTTCCTTTTATGCGGATCATTTTGGAATTTCCAGCCACGCTTTCAGCAAAAAAATCAAAAAAGAACTTGGCAAAACGCCCATGCAACTTATCCAGGAACGCGTAACGCTGGAAGCAAAAAAACTCCTTCATCTCACCTATAAGTCTGTAAAAGAGATTGCTAACGAACTGAATTTTGAAGACGAATTTTATTTCAGCCGTTATTTCAAGAAAAACGTCGGCCTCTCTCCTACCCACTACTGCGAAAAAGTAGGCATTTCCATAGTGGCAAAAATGTCTATGTAATTTCCACTTTTGTCCATTACAGCGCTTTTTTGTTTGTCGTAATTTTGCAATGTTCAAAATAAAACAAAAAGTACATGCAAACAAATCATTACGACGCTCTGATTATTGGGTTTGGAAAAGGTGGAAAAACCCTGGCGCAAGACCTTGCCAAAATTGGCGAACGAGTGATTTTAATCGAGAAATCGCCCGAAATGTACGGTGGTACGTGCATAAACGTAGCTTGTATTCCCACCAAATCCTTGGTTCACAATGCCAAATTCGCTGAACAGCATCCGGAATGGAATTTCGATAAAAAGGCTGATTTTTACTACCAGTCCGTACTGGAAAAACGTGAATTAGTCAAACTTCTTCGCGACAAAAACTACTTCCTACTGGCTGATAATCCGAAGATTACCGTCGTTACCGGAACGGCAAGTTTTAGCGGTTCGCACAGCGTAAACGTGCAACTGCCCGACGGAAAAACCGGCGAATATTCTGCCGATAAAATCTTTATCAACACCGGTTCGCACGAAATTATTCCTTCCATCAAAGGTCTGAACGACAATCCGCAAGTTTACACCAGCAAAACAATGCTCGAAGTGGAAAAACTTCCCCAAAAGCTCGTGATTATCGGCGGTGGCTATATCGGATTGGAATTTGCGTCGATGTATGCTTCCTACGGTTCTCAGGTTACTTTGCTGGATCGGGGCGAAAAACTCATCGCCCGCGAAGACCGTGACGTGGCTGAACTGGTTCAAAAACGTCTGGAAAGCAGAGGAATAGAATTTATTTTCAATGCCGATGTGCAGGAAATTCAATATTCTGAAACCAATCAACTTAGCACCATTTCATATAAAAACAAGAAAAACGAAACGACAGAAAGCATTGAAGCAGATGCTGTTTTGCTGGCCGTTGGTCGCCGACCAAACACCGCTTCTTTGAACACAGAAAAAGCCGGCGTGGAACTCACAGAACGTGGTGGCATTCGCACCAACGAGTTTCGCCAGACTTCGCAAGCACACATCTGGGCGATGGGCGATGTGGTTGGCGAAGAGCAATTTACCTACATTTCCCTGGACGACGAGCGAATTGTGCTGGATTATTTAATTGGTAATCGTCAAAAATCGGCTCAAAACCGCACCGCAGTTCCTTACTCTGTTTTTATAGATCCACCGCTTTCTCGCGTCGGCATTAATGAAACCGAAGCCGAAAAGCAAGGGCTGGACGTTGCGGTGGCAAGTTTGCCAGCCGGAGCCATTCCACGTGCCAGATTGATGAATGAAACGGACGGTCTGCTAAAACTTATCGTGGATAATAAAACCGGAAAAATTCTGGGTTGCACGCTTTTCTGCGCCTACTCACACGAAATGATAAATATCGTTTCAACAGCCATGAAACTGGATGCTGATTACACTTTTCTACGCGATGCCATATTCACGCATCCGACCATGAGCGAAGCGCTGAATGATTTGGCAAAGAAGATTAATATATAAATATTATCTATATCTGCAATTTGTCCTAAGGGACTAACCGCTTAAAGCCGGTTTGTCCCATCGATAATTGCCGAAAAACGCAACAATCCCGAAGGCGGGATAGTTGCTACGATTAAAGATACAGCTGTTAGGATGCTTAACAAATAGATATTTTATAAAATAAATAAGTAAAAATCAAATATTTAACTAATCAATAACAACAAAAAACAATGAACAAATTATTTAACTTAGCAAGCAACATTTTAGTTGACAACAAAAGAATTTGGATTAATTTTATGCGAGTAGCCATCTTCGTGGTAATGGCTTGGATCGGCGGTCTGAAAGCGTTTCAGTACGAAGCGGACGGCATCGTGCATTTCGTGTCAAACAGCCCTTTTATGAGTTTTTTATACCATAATTCCAACAAAACCATGTTGAATGAAAAAGGCGAAACCGTAAAAGAATACGTGATGCACAAAAATCCGGAAGGAAAAATGGTAGCTAAAAACATCGAGTGGCACAAAGAAAACGGCACCTACGTTTTTGCGTACGGACTGGAAACAGTAATTGTAATCATCGGACTTTTGGTTCTGCTCGGCATTTGGTTTGAACGGCTCGGGATGCTCGGTGGATTGCTTACCTTCGGAATGTCCATTGTCACGCTCTCGTTCCTGATTACTACGCCCGAAACCTGGGTTCCAAATCTGGGAGGCGACATGCCGACGCCACAGCACGGTTTCCCGTACCTATCCGCTGCCGGACGACTGGTTATCAAAGACATCATCATGATGGCAGGCGGACTGCTTGTGGCTACGGACGCCGCACAGCGCTATTTGAAAAAGAACAATAGATAAGAATAAAAATTGTGTTTCCTGAAAAGAGGTATTTTGGAGAATAAAAATCTGAAATATCTCTTTTTTTTTGAAAAAATAATATTATCCGAAAATGAAGCAAACAGGTCTCTAAAAGTGCATTGAGTAAGTAAACATAGGGTTTTTTAGTTTTATGAATTGTGTTTCAACTTCGTAGAAGTTTCCTTTGCATAACCCCCAATTTAAATTGGGGGAATGAATGTAAGAACAAAGTAAAACCCCGTATGGGGTTTTACTTAAACATATTGGCAAACTCTTACAGAGTTTTGTTTTACACGTTCATTCTCCCCCGAATGAATTCGGGGGTTATGCAAAGATTTGTCCTACGGACAATTTTTATCGGACAATAGTATTTTCAAATCATTTTGTCCTAAAAATTCATTTATTCCGCCCATTTCAGCATATTTTTGATTAAATTTGTAATTCTCAAACAAAAACAAAAAATATGGACATTAGCAATATCGAAAACATTGAATTAAGCTACCTGAGCATTGATGATTACGAGGAACTGAAACAGGTAATGATAGAAATATACACCGATAAACCGGGTGCGTATTGGACAAAAAATCAGATTGAAAAACTTATCAAACTCTTTCCCGAAGGGCAGGTTGTAATCAAAGTGAATGGGAAATTGGCCGGATGCGCGCTTTCCATCATTGTGGATTACAAGAAATTCGGCGATAATCATACCTACAAAAAAATTACGGGCAACAGCTCATTTTCCACACATAATCCCAATGGCGACGTGCTTTACGGCATCGAAGTTTTTACCAGTCAGCATTTCAGAGGATTACGATTGGGTCGCCGATTGTACGATTACCGCAAGGAACTTTGCGAACGGCTGAACTTGAAATCAATCGTTTTTGGCGGTCGAATGCCGAATTATCACTTGTATTCCGATAAACTTTCACCGCGTGAATACATCAAACGCGTTCGTCTGAAAGAAATGGATGATCCGGTGCTGAATTTCCAGATTTCCAATAACTTCCAGGCCGTGCGAATTCTGCGTGGCTACCTGGAAGGCGATGAAGAAAGCAATGAATATGCCGTTTTGATGCGTTGGAACAACATTTACTACGAAGAAAAATCCGCGGAAGCCACCATTGCAAAAAAAATCGTGCGTCTCGGACTTATCCAGTGGCAGATGCGTTCTTACAAAGATTTGGACGATATGATGCAACAAGCCGAGTTTTTCGTAGATGCCGTATCGGGCTACCATTCGGACTTTGCGCTGTTTCCGGAATTTTTCAACGCCCCGTTGATGGCGAAATACAACGACCTTTCCGAGCCAAACGCCATTCGTGAACTGGCGAAATATACCGAACAAATCGCTAATCACATGTCGGAATTGGCTATTTCTTACAACATAAACATCCTAACCGGAAGTATGCCCGAAGTGCGTGATAATCGGCTTTACAACGTGGGTTATTTGTGTCGTCGGGATGGTTCAAGAGAGAAATACGAGAAAATCCACGTTACGCCGGACGAAGCGCGCGTGTGGGGAATGCAAGGGGGCGATGTGCTGAAAACTTTCGATACGGATTGTGGAAAAATCGGCGTGCTAATATGCTACGATGTGGAATTTCCGGAACTTTCACGTCTGCTTGCCGATGATGGAATGGATATTCTTTTTGTGCCGTTTCTGACCGATACGCAAAACGGATATTCCCGCGTTAGTCATTGCGCGCAGGCTCGTGCCATTGAAAATGAGTGCTACGTTGCCATTGCCGGATGCGTGGGAAATCTGCCGAAAGTTCACAACATGGACATTCAGTACGCTCAGGCGATGGTTTACACGCCTTGCGATTTCGCATTTCCAACAAACGGCATCAAAGCGGAAGCCACACCAAATACCGAAATGATTTTAATTGCCGATGTGGATTTGGATTTATTAAGTGAACTCAACCAATTCGGTAGCGTCCGAAATTTACAAGACAGACGAAAAGATATTTATCGATTGACGAGACAATAATAGTTATGAATTATGAATTATGAATTATGAATTATAAATTTAGGATTTCGAATTTATTAAATGAATTTAGTT